>DASWCA010000081.1:0-16420 GCA_036390355.1 Acidobacteriaceae bacterium | reverse complement strand
CCGTCGTTTGCCCTCCCGCCGTCGAAAGAGCAATGGTGCACAGATTTCCCGTGCTGGCGATCGTCTCCATATTGCGCGTGTGGAACGACGACGGATCAAAGTTGCTCAACTGCTGGTTGATGTCGTAGGGCTGACCGAAGTAGCTGTAGCGCACGCCTAGGTTCAGCGTCAATCGCCGAGTCGCTCTCCAATCGTCCTGACCGTACACTTCGATCAGGTTTTCGTTGATGTTCGCAACCGGCGCGATCGACGCCTGCGTGAAGCCCCCATTCGCATTGCCAATCAGGAAATTGGCGAACTGAGCGTCGAACTGGCTCGGCGCGCTTACCCCGCCCGTCGTCGCGCTCGTGGGAGGCGCCCCCGGATTGACGAAACTGAAGTTGCCTTCCGGATAAGGGCTTGCGTTGCCAGTGAGGTTTTCAAGCTTTTGATAGTGGTTGTAGGTCAACCCGAACTTGAAAGTGTGTTGCCCCTTGATCATGGTGAGGTTGCCGAAACCGTTGTGATTCACGTTGTGGTCGTTATAGATGCCGGCGCTCAAAATTCCAGATTGATTTCCTGAGAACGAGATGGCCGGCAGGACTCCCAGCCTGGAAGCATACGGCAGCACCGGCGCCACGTCGCGAGAGTTTGCGCTCGCCACATAGCCGGTCGGGTTGCTGATGAGCGCGCCCGAGCTGTAGGCGTAGCCCATATCGAGAAGCAGGGTCGGATGGGCGGCAATCGTCATGTGCCCCATATGCTGCGTGCCGGGAGCCTTGGTCGTGGTCGTTGACAGCCCTGGTACCGCACTGCCAACGAACAGGCCACCGCCTTCCAGTGACGGCAGATCGTCGTGCAGGTAGCGGTAGAAGATGTTGACCTTCTTCCCCAACGCATGATCGATGCGCGCAAACTCCTGGTTGTCATTGAAAACATTGCGGATATTGTTGATGTAAGTATGTGGATCGAGGCCCGCGGCGATATCCCCCGCACTCGGAGGCAAAGGAACCTTGCTGTAGACATCCTTGACATATGCCAGCGCTGTCGGCGAGAGCGAAGTAGCTGCCAGCGGGCTGGTGCCGGTATAGGACGTGCAAGCGCCCGAGGTATTGTTGGCAGCCTGGCAGACCGCTACCGGGCCCGTCGCACCGGTATATTTACCACTTGAGTCGACGAGGTAGGCGCTGCTAAAGTCGCCAATCCGCTCCGCTGCGGTCGGCAGATAAGCCGTAGCCGTCGCGTACTGAACCACCCGCCGGAACTCCTGCGAGTAGAAGAAAAATGTCTTGTTCTTGCCGTTATAGAGATGCGGAATCTCCACCGGGCCGCCGAACGTAAACCCGAAGTCGTTATAGCGAAGTACCGGCCGTCCGTTCGTGGGAGAAGGCGGCGTCAGCTTGTTGAAGTAATTATTTGCGTTGAAAATGTTGTTGCGGAAGAACTCATACGCCCCGCCATGCCAGTCGTTCGTTCCCGAGCGGGTAACTGCATTCACCTGACCGCTTGCGCTTCGGCCATACTCCGCCTCATATGTACCGCGGAGAGTAACAAACTCGGATATGGCATCGACGCTCGGATACGCCAGAAGCGTCAGGTTCGCCCCGCGATCCACGTTGTCCGCGCCGTCGATCGTCCAGTTGTTCGCCGTAGGACGGGATCCGTTAATAGAGAAGGCCACCTGCGCCGATGTACCCCCGGGAAGCGACGCGCCGATATACAACTGGTCGTTGGTCGCATTGCCGTAGGAAACGCCGGGCTGCAGGGTCAGCAATTGCTCATAATTCCGGTTGTTCAGCACTAACTCGCGAACCTGGTTACCCGTAATGATCCCCTCGCTCATGCCGTTTTCAAGGTCCAACTGCGCCGCGTTGGCGACGACGGTGAGCGTCTCGGTTGCCGCACCTACCTCCAGCTTGGGGTCGACCTTAAGCGCGTCGTGCGCATTCAGCACCAGCCCGGTGACAGCCGAAGTCTTGAATCCCTTCATAGCAACCGATACGGAATAGTTTCCAAGAGGCAGCGAACTTGCGGTGTAGTAGCCCACTTTGTCGGTCTTCAGGGTGCGCTCGACGAACCCGCGGTCGGTGTTGGTCAGGGTCACGACGGCGCCGCTCACGATTGCCCCGGATGCATCGACAACCGTTCCGCTGATGCTTCCCGAAATCTCCTGTCCACGGGAAAGCACCGAACCCGCCATCAACAGCACAACCCATACCGCACCGCGAACCCAGCGTCTTGACAGCGTCATCATCATCTCCTGAAGAACTTCCCTGCAAACTCGTCCGACGGGCTTTGCCGGCCTTTTCCGCGGTAAGCTTCCGCTCACCGGCCCCCGGCAAGCACACAAATGCCGAACAGCGGTCATGCCGTGAATGCAAGCCGCGACGGTGAATTAATTTCTCAGCGCGCGCCTACAAACAATTTCAATCGAGGAAACAGTAAATTACCTGGACGCTGCATTGTCAACCGAAGAATTTGGACCCGGTCCAAACCATCGGCGAGGGAAACAGCTTGCGGTGAGTCGCAAGCCTCCAGCCGCACCACCCCGCCAGAGCGAGCGCAGTCAGCAATAGCCCAACCACGGCGCCACGCATTCCCATCCTGCGGCGCGTCGCAGCCCGGCTGTTCTTCACATTCTCGGCAAAAGCCACCCACTCCATCTCGGCCGGGTCGACCATGCCGCTCTCCCGGCAGCTCTCTTCGAAGCGCTTCATCCAGGCGGCCTCTTCCAACCCCAGCACGCCCAGATAACTCCGCACGAATCCCCGCCGAAAGACGCCGCCGGGCAAATCCCCGAACGCTCCAGCTTCGAGCGCGCGAATATGCCTTGCCGGTACCTTGGTCGCTTCGCAAATGGTCTCGACAGTCACTCCCCGCTCTTCGCGAGCCCGCCGCAAATCCTCGCCGAATGCCGCCACTCCGCCCTCTCGCCCCATTTCTTCGCAGGTCGCCACTCGATCCCTACCATAAGCGATTGCACAGGCCAAATCAAAGAAATTTGGCCATTTTCGCTACCCAGGAACCTGACTAGCCCCCTCTTTGCGACTTCTCCCCTGATCCTGCGACCTTCTCCCCTCGGTCTCCCCTGCTACACTAACTCCATCATCCCGCTCGATTGATACTCACAGATCGTCCATCAATTTAAGCAATACCCTAATACCCTCTTGGAGATGACCTCATCCGTGAACCCATGGATTATCAAGACGCGTTCGCTGGCACGCAGATTGGGAGTCATCAGGCTGATCAACCGCTTCCGACCTTTGGGGAAATATGAGCAATCTGTCCACGATGCGCTCGCCGACGCAGTGAAGCCGGGCGACACAGTCTGGGATGTGGGGGCTAATGTCGGTGTGTACAGCGAGTTGTTCTGCCAATGGGTGGGGACGGAGGGGCTTGTGATCGCCTTCGAGCCCTGGGCAGAATCCTGTGACCGAATCCGCGAACGTCTGCCGCACTGCGAATGGCTCCAGATCGAGAATATTGCGCTGGGTGAGGAAAACGCCTCGGGGCGACTCGTGACCGCGGCCAACTCGGTGGAGAACCACATTGAAACCAATAACGACGCCCGAAATGGAGCTGCTAATTCCGTTCCGGTTACGATCTGCCGCGGCGACCATCTGTGCAATCGCCTTGGAGCCGTCCCCAATGTAATCAAGGTCGATGTGGAAGGATTTGAAGAAGAAGTGCTCAGCGGAATGGGAGAGATGCTGACGTCGCCGGTGCTCCGCAGCGTGCTCGTCGAAGTCCATTTCTACAAGCTGGAGCTGCGCGGCAAGCGGACTGCTCCAACTCGAATTCAAAAGCTGCTGGAGAGCAAGGGCTTCCGCGCGAAGTGGGTCGACTCGTCCCATCTGTTTGCAACTCGTTGACGGTCGCTCCGGGTGTCGCCCGGATTGCATCGTTCATCGCGGTATGGTGGGATGAGAAGCACCATAGACAGCGACGCCAGTCCCATGTCACACGCTTTGCTAGACTAAAGCGTAGGTGCCTCCGATCTCCGCCTTCCAGAGTTCCGAATGCCATGATTGCCCATAATCAAATACGGGATCTTTTGTCGAGGCCAGCGCTGCAGCCGGTCTGGGAGAAGCTTCTGAAGCTCTGCCACGCCGGGATGAACTATGGTGGTGGACAATCGGTCCGGTCCAGCGGCGAATTGGGAGCGTTGAATTTCGCCTCTCGGTACTTCAAGCCAAACGGGCCAATCGTGATTTTTGACGTCGGCGCAAACGACGGCGAGTACATCGAAGCCGCCCGCCGTGTGATTTCGCACTCCGACTTACATATCTTCTCGTTCGAGCCGCAATACTCCTGCTTCCAGGCATTGCAATCAAGCTACGGGGACGATCCGCATGTATGTCTCCGTCAAGCCGCACTTGGAAAGGAGGTTGGCACAGTCGATCTCTTTTTCTCTGAAGCGGGTAGCTCAAGCGCATCGCTGCACAGGGTTGAAACTCATGCCGGAAGCCGCTCCGAGTCAGTCGAGATGACCACCGTCGACGATGTCTGCCAGGAAAAAGGTCTCGAGTATATCGACTTCCTCAAGATCGACACGGAAGGTCATGAAATCGACGTCCTGCTGGGAGCCCGTCTAATGGTTCAGGCAGGCCGCATCACCGCAATCCAGTTCGAGTTCGGTGACACCTTCCTGCATACGAACTATCACTTCCACGACATCTTCAATATGCTCTCACCGAGCCACACAATCTTCAGAATCCTCCGTTCGGGGCTCATCGAAGTCCCTCGCTACACCCATGACCTTGAGATTTTCAAACTGGCAAATTTCCTGTGCATCCGCAAGGATGCGGTGTCCCACTGAGCATCCCGCCCGTTACGCGGCATGGCGACAGGATAGCCGATAAAAAGGCGCTGTCCTAGCGAGAGCCCGGGACCGGATCACCTGCTAAACTGAGGGTAAACGTGTGCGCATCCCCTTTCCAGAACGGGTACCGATCGACCGCGTCGCCATCTTTGCTGTGGCGCTCTTCGTAATCCAGAGCCTTGAGGGTACAGCCCTCTATTTCAGCGCCGGATGTGTGGCCTTTCTCCTGATCGCGGCCCTCGCCTTCAACATTGCCGGCGGCCTTACCCGAGCCTCGGGCGCCTATGTCTTTTTCTATTCCGCTCTGGTCGTCATTGTCGGCATCTGCTACAAGGCGTTTCTGGGTGAACCGGCGCAGTCCAACCTCCTGGATCCGAAGACGGACATTGAGGTCTATGTCGGTGGCATCACGGCCATGCTCCTCGCCGTCTTTGTCAGCCGTCGCTTCACACGCAAGTCCGGGCTGTTTCAAAACGTCCTGAAAGATTCAACGATGTATCGCTCAGCCATCGGATGCTTTGTCTTCGGCATCGGCGGACCGTTCCTTATCGCTTTGCTGGGCGAAGCCGGAGCCAGGCTGAATACCGCCTTCAGCCAACTCAACCAGTTGATCCCGCTCGGCATCATCATTGCTGTCATGTACGAGATTCGCCGCAGCGGCGGTACCCGGAGCATCAATCTCCCGGTCGGTCTCGTCGCTATCTACAGCTTCTGTCTTTACGGGATGGTCGGTTTTTCCAAGCAAGGAATGCTGACGCCTTTCTTTTGCTGGCTCCTGCCCGTGTGCGCGTTGCGATATCGGCTCTCTCGGCTCCAGATCATTTCCTGCGGCATCGGTGTCTTCGTCCTCTTTCACTACCTCGTCCCCTATTCCCAGTACGGACGCCGTTTTGCCCGTCCAGAAATGACCTTGAGCGACAGAGTGGAACTCACAACGCGGCTCCTTGAACACCCGGGCGAGATCCAGAAGAGTCTGGAAGAGTATGGGCCGGGCGCTGCATACTACAACACCTCCCAGGGCTTCTGGGACCGGCTGCAATTTATCTCAGTTGACGACAGCCTGATTAACATCACCGATCAAGGAAAAGTCTTCGGCCTGTCGCCGATCGGGGCGATGTTCCTGAATTCAATCCCGCACATCTTATGGCCAGACAAACCCGCCCTCAATTTCGGCAATCTGTACGCCCATGAGCTGGGAGGCATGGCCGAGGAAGACGTTTCCACCGGCATCGCCTTCAGCCCCACCTCGGAGGCCTATCACATGGCGAAATGGGTTGGCGTCCTGGTTGTCGCGCCGCTGGTCTGGTTCGTCCTCTTCACCCTGCTCGATTCGCTCTTCGGCGATCTGCGTGCCGCGCCCTGGGGCCTCCTCGTCCTGGCGGAAATCAGCCACATCGCGCCTGAAGGGTGTCTTACCGGAGCGATCGCCCTCATGACTTATGGCACGGAAACCTTCATTTTCTGCGCCTTCTTTGCCACCTGGATCGCACCCCTCTTCGCAATTGCCGTCCTCGGCTCAGATCGCCGAAAGGCCGCAGGTCAAATAGTGCTTCAGCCCGCGCTCAACACCCGTATTCCTGGCGAATTAAACTAGCTCGGCGAGGGCAGGTGAACTGAACCGGCCAACTCCTACCCGCATTAACGATGCTCGATGAGTAGCATGTGTGCCGTCTCGCCGTTTACCTGAACGACGCCCGTGTCGTGAACGGTCCATTGGCTATTATTGAGAACGGACCGCGAGTAGAAATAATTCTCCGATGGGAGATCGGCCAACATGAATTTGCGGTGGCGGGCAAAGAGTTCAGAGTCCGGCATCATACCCGGGGCATAGCCCTGTTCCGCTATAGAGATCAAAAGGGACATATACTGCTTCCGCGCTTGAGGATCGTCAGGCAGCGGAAAGATAAACGTGGAGGATGGATTACCGTAGTGCAGCACCTTTAGAAAGACATCCGCGTCGGCTATCACGATGGGAAGCGGAGAATTAAGGGTGGTCAGTGAACTGATGTCGCTGAGGGGTCGAACCGACTGTTCCCTCACATTGAGAATATGAAGCCCACAGATCAAACACAGCAATCCCGCGAGGAGAACACTCCTGGAGGCAGGGTATCGCCGCTCCAGAAGCCACAAGGAACCTGCGACCATGCCGGCGAAACCCAGTTCGAACGGCATCATATAACGACCAGCGAAGATTGGCTTGTAAATGTGGGAAACGACGTAAAATCCCGCCGGGATGAGGAACAGAAGTAAGCAGAGGACTAACAACATGCGACGCCCGCGCGGCATTGCCAGCAGGTTGCGCGACCACATCAGACAAAGCATGAGACTGGCAGTGACGAACAGCAGGAGGGACCCATCCACATATCGGTTCACCGTTGGACTGTGCAGGTAAAAGCGGAGCAGATCTCGAATGCCCGGCAAGAGTATCCAGGTCAAATTGCCTGCGCCGGCACGGATTGCCGGGAGATAAGCCAGCAAAATCAACCATCCAGCAAAGGCTCCCCCGATGGCGGCGAGGCGTCGCCGAGGGGGCAACGTCGCAAAGAATAGAGCCACAACAATGACTGCGCTGTAGATGAGGCCGAGCATGTGCGCTGAAATCAGGAAGGCATTGGTCAAGAAACAGACGAGAAAGATAATGCGATCGCTCGGCTGCTTTTCTTCAATCCAGATGACCGCGCTGAAGGACACGGTAGCCGCCAGCACGAACAGTCCGTAGAAGCGCACCTCAGCGAGATGATCCACGAAGTCGCCGTTGCATAACCAGATCAAAAATACGGCGATCAACGCGGACGAACCTGAAAACGTTTGACGCAACGTTCCCCACCACAAGACTGCTGCCAGCCAGAGACAGAAGGCCGAGAACAGACGCACCGTTAGCGGGTGGGGGCCCGTGATGAGCAGGAGCGGCCTCGCGAGCAAGTAAAAGAGCGGCCCTCCGCTGTCAGCACCGCGGCTCCAGCTTTGGATCATATGATGCCACGAGGGATCGGTGAGCAGATTCCACGCGAGCAGCTCATCCGACCACATAATGCGGCGACCAGAGAGATAGACGGAGAGACTTGCAAAACAGATCGCCGACAGAATAAGCAAGGCGATCGCAGACCACTTACCCGTCTCGGAAGAGGCTCTCATAGAACTTGAGTATACGGTTCAGTCGCAACCTCAAGCTCGAAATCCAGGGCGCGCTTGGCAACGTGACAATGGGAAGCTGGCGATCTAACACCTGAATCATGTTCCATCAGCCCAGGCTCTCCGGAAATTGAGTTCGTCCCTCGCACGTAAACTAAGAAACAGCTGGGTAGACGCGTGAGATCTCTCGAATGGATCGCTCATCTTCGCCGCAAAACGACGTCGGGCGACTGGCTGCCCGAGATCGACGGTCTGCGCTTCATCGCGATCACTTCGGTCCTTCTGTATCACCTACAAGATCAACTCTCGCGTCATTACGACCTCATCATTCCCGGCTCCGTCAAATGGCTCGCCCGCATGTTCGGGAATGGCAACCGCGGCGTCCCCCTCTTCTTCGTCATCAGCGGTTTCATCCTTGCGCGGCCCTTTGCTCAACATCGCCTATTCGGCAAGACCGCTCCATCACTTCGCAAGTACTTCCTGCGCCGCATCACCCGCCTGGAGCCACCCTACTTGCTCAATCTCGCCGTCGTTGCCGTCGGGATATCGCTGGCCGATCACAAGCCCTGGCACTGGATTCTGCCGCACCTCGCAGCCAGCGCCGGATACATGCATTACTTCATCTATCGCGAGCCCAGCACCATCAATGCGGTCGCGTGGAGCCTGGAAATCGAGGTCCAGTTTTATATCCTCGCGCCCGTGTTTGCGCTGATGTTCGCAATTAAGAATTCCGGCTTGCGCCGGCTTCTCATCGCCTCCGTCATGATCGCTGCGCCCCTCGTTCAGATCCAGGCAGGACTATCCGGCCTCACGCTAGCCGGCCAGTTGCAATACTTCTTCGCCGGCCTGCTGCTCGCCGATCTCTTCCTCACCTCGATGCCTCGCTGGAAGCATCACTGGAGTTGGGACCTCGTCAGCCTCGCCGGATGGCCCGCGCTTTTTTATCTCGGCGATCGGATGCTTGGCCTTTGGCTTCCCTTTCTCGCTCTCCTCCTCTGTATCGCCGCCCTGCGCGGTGTGGCGATGTTTGCCGTAATGCGCAATCCCTGGATAGCCGTGACCGGCGGAATGTGCTACACCATCTACCTGTGGCACGCACCACTGATGACATTCGCCGGCCGTACGCTGGCAAAGTATCCGTTCTTTGCCCCCTCGAACTTCGCGCTCATGTTCTCACTTCAGGGCATTGTCAAAACGCTGGTCGTCGCTGCTGTCTGCCTGCCGGTCTTTATCTTCGTCGAACGGCCATGCATGGACCCCGGATGGCCGCAAAAGCTGGCGAGTCGATTGCGCACCACGGCCGGTGCCAGATTGCTCACCCCCCCACCCCTTGAACCGGATTCCTAAGACGCACGACTTCTCTGAACATTGCGGAGTGTCGCCTGAGCGCCGCCGCTGCATGATACTGGTATGAGAGCGCACACGATGTCCAGACCAGCCCACACCCACCTACCCGTCCAGCCGTCCAATCCGGCGCCAGCGCATTCCGTGCCCAGCCTCTTCCCCGGCCGGCAATGGCAGCAGGTGCTCGAGCGCGACGCCCATGCCGACGGTCAGTTCGTTTATGCCGTCAAATCGACCAAGGTCTACTGCCGTCCAAGCTGCCCGAGCCGCCGGCCCGCAAGGAAGAATGTCACCTTCTTCCCCAACGCCGCCACGGCGCAGCAGGCCGGCTATCGCGCCTGCAAGCGCTGCGAACCCGATCGCGCGGCTTCCCGGCCCGACCCACAAGCCGCCGTCATCGCGGCAGCCACCGAGTACCTCACCGAACACGCATCCGAACGCACCCGCCTCACCGACCTCGCCAAGGCGACTGGGGTTGGTCGGCTCACTCTCCTGCGCGGCTTCCGCCGGGTGCTCGGCGTCTCGCCAGGAGAGTTCGCCAAGGCGCAGCGCGTAGCCCGCTTCAAGGACGCACTCCGCCCAGTAAAGACTCCACAGCGGAACGGTTCCTCAGCGCCTACCGCAAAACGCATCACCGACGCAATCTACGAGGCCGGCTTCGGCTCGTCCAGCCGCCTCTACGAGTCCAGCGGCGACTCGCTGGGAATGACTCCACGAGTCATGCGCGAGGGCGGCGCCGGCCTCGTCATTCGCTACACAACGGCTGCCAGTCCCCTCGGCCGGATGCTGGTCGCGGCCACCCCGGCCGGCATCTGCGCCATCACCTTCGGGCGCGACGACGCGGAGCTCGTTGCCGACCTGCGGAAGCGCTTCGATCAGGCGCAACTCCTCCCGGCCAAGGGCAACACCGGATGGCTCGCCGACGCCATCGCTTTCGTGCTGAGCCAGACCGGCGAACACCCGCTGGCAGCAAAGTTTCCGCTCGACGTGCGCGCGACCGCCTTTCAACAGCGCGTCTGGAAGGCCTTGCAGCAAATCCCGCGCGGTGAAACCCGCAGCTACTCCGACGTGGCCCGCGAGCTCGGCCGGCCGACCGCCGTTCGCGCCGTCGCTGCCGCCATTGGTGCGAATCCCGTGGCCATCGCCGTCCCCTGCCACCGCGTCATCGGCAAAGACGGAAGCCTCACCGGCTACCACTGGGGCCTCGAGCGCAAGCGCAAGCTGCTTGCCGCCGAGGCCGCCGCGGCCTCCTGAAATCTAGCCCGCCGCACTCGCCCAGGCATCCACCGTGACAAAGCGCGTCTGCGTGCCCTGATGCACCGCCAGCAAACGCTCCACCGCGCATACAGTATCCATCCGCGGCGTGCTCATCGCGCGATGTCCTCCATCATGCAGCAGCAAATTGGACGACTGCCCACGCCTTCGATTACGCGCAATCCCCGACTCAAGCTTGCCAAGAATCTTATCGGCGCCAATTGGATTCCAGTCGTATCCCGTCACATTCCAAAGTACGGGCGTAAGTCCCATCTCCCGTGCCGCGCGCAAGACCATCGGGCGCCTCGCGCCAAACGGTGGACGAAAAAACCGCACCGCCACTCCGGTAATGTCCTCGAGCACAGCGTTGCAGTCCGCCAGTTCCTGCCGGACCCGTGCCGCAGGCGCCACGGACAGCTTCGGATGACTCATCGTGTGATTGCCGACTAGATGCCCCGCCGCACTCACCTGCCGCAGAATCTCCGGCCTCTGCCGCGCGAAGCTCCCCATCGCAAAAAACGTCGCCCGCACATCGTGCCGCGCCAGCACTTCGAGAAGCTGCGGTGTCGCCGCATCGTTCGGCCCATCATCGAAGGTCAGCGCCACTTCATTCGGATCGTGCCCCGCAATCAACGCGCGTCCGAAGATCTGCGAAGTCGGCCACACGGAGGCGTACATCAATCCGCCTGCCACAAGTCCCAGCCCCGCAACTCCCGCAGCTACCTCCGCGATCGCTCCAGGCACGTCAACCTTTCCCTGCCGCTGCACTCGATTTCAGCAGCGCAAATACTTCTTCCGCATGCCCCGCCGGCGTCACCTTGGGAAACACATGCAGCAGCCGCTGCCCCTTCCCCGTATCCGGCCCGATCACATACGTTGTGCGCTCCACTCCAGTCACCGGCTTGCCGTACATCTTCTTCTCCTTCAGCAGATCGTACCGCTTGATCAATACCATCTCCGGATCGGCCAACAGGTCATACGGAAGTTCATACTTGTCCTTGAACTTCTTTTGCGCCTTCACCGTGTCGCGCGAAATCCCCAGCACGACGATCCCCGCCTTCTGAAACTTCTTGAAGATGTCGCGAAACCCGCAAGACTCCAACGTGCAGCCCGGAGTATCCGCGCGCGGATAAAAGAACAGCACCACGGGCGACTCCTTGTAGTCGCTCAGGTGTACCGTCTTGCCATCCTGATTCTGAAGCGTGAAATCTTCGACCTTGTCGCCTGCCTGCATATGTATTCTCCTAAGTAATTCTAGCGAGCGTGAGTTACCCACCCCTTCTAGGTGAGGCCCGCAACCGCCTTTTCCAGCGACTCCGCATCCTCCACGTTGAACGTGGGCGACACTGCTTCCTTCCCCTGAATCTGCCGCATCAGTCCGCTCAGCACGCGACCCGGCCCGACCTCGACAAAGTGGGTCGCACCCTGTCCAACCAGCAGTTCCACGCATTCCACCCAACGAACGGCTCCGGTAACCTGCGCGACCAGCGCCTCGCGCGCGGCCTTGCCCGTGGTAATCAGCGTCGCACTCACATTCGCCGCGACCGGAAATGCCGGCTCGCGAAACTCGACCGCCGCCAGATCGCGTGCCAGCACATCCTGCGCGGGCTGCATCAGTGCACAGTGGAAGGGCGCGCTCACCGGCAGCATTACCGTTCGCTTGGCCCCCGCCTCCTTGCACAGGGCAGCCGCGCGCTCCACCGCGCCAACCGCGCCGGAGATCACGGTCTGTCCCGGCGAATTAAGATTCGCCGCGGACACCACCGCCAGATTGGGATTGAACCGCGCAGCCTCCGGACTCTGAGGCAGCGGCGTAAGCTGGTCCGACACCTGCTCGCAGATCACCCGAATCAGCGCCGGATCGAGTCCAAGGATCGCAGCCATCGCACCTTCGCCCGCCGGCACCGCCTCCTGCATGTATCGGCCACGCAGCCGCACGGCGCGAGCCGCATCGGCAAAGCTCAGCGTCCCCGCCGCAACATGCGCCGAATACTCACCCAGCGAGTGTCCCGCAGCCATCACCGGCGCGATTCCCCGCTCCGCAAGCACGCGAGCGACAGCAGTCGACACCGCAAGAATGGCCGGCTGCGTATGTTCCGTAAGCTTCAGCGTCTCTTCGGGCCCATCGAAAATAATCTGCGACAACGCAAACCCGAGCGCCGCATCGGCTTCATCGAAAACCGCGCGTGCCACGGGAAAGCGGTCGTACAAGTCGCGCCCCATACCCACGTACTGTGAGCCCTGGCCAGGAAAAAGAAATGCAAGCTTGATCGGAGATTTTATCGAGGATTCCATCGCACTCGATGGTAAATCACACCGCTGCAATGCGGTGCAGTGGACCCGAACATCACACGCTCGTTCGAATGTGCTTTATATGCCGACGCCGCAATCCACATCGGGCAATTCGTCACCAGAATGCGAATAGAGATCGTACGGTGTACGGCGATTGAACTTGTAGCGCTCACGAATCTCGCGACCGACAATCAGCCCCAGGGCCACCGCTCCCAGCGCCGCCGAAATCCACCCCACCGTCTTCAGCAGGTTGGAATCTTCCTCGGACACCTCGAATGCCTCAGTCGCAGTGCTCTCCCCAGCACTTCCCAGCTCTTTGGAATCATGGGACGACTCGCTGCGACCGAGTTTCGGCAGAAACCTCATGCCACACATGATAGCGCAGCCAGCATGTGGATCACTCGACTTTATTTCGTAGTCCATGTCACTTTCGGGTTACATTCCCGTCTGTTGCCGAAACATCTCGGTCGGCTACGTAACATCGACCTTCTGAAATCCCAGCAAATACAGCAGCGTCGTCACCGTGGCGCGGGCATTCTCACCGTGTCCAGGGTTCCGTCGGTCAGCTCGTTTTTGGATTATTGCTAGGGTTGTCATTCTGAGCGAAGCGAAGAATCCCCGTATTTTGCCCGAAGCGCCCATGATCAACCGCAGGGAGCGAAGTCTCATCTGACAGATTGCCCCCGACTATTTCATTCGTCACCATGAATCGCTGACGCCGACCTTAGAATAAGAGCGAAACTAAACCATCCCAAGTCTGCCGGCCCCCGGCGCGAGACGACATACGAGGTGCACGATGGCATGCGCTCCCGAAGAACTTAAACACGTACCCCTGTTTCAACTCCTCGATGACGACGAAACCGCGATCCTGGCCGCGCAAGTGGAAACGCGCAATTTCGCCGCACGCCAGAGGATCTACAAGATCGGCGATGTAGACGGCAAGGCCTACGTCGTCATGTCTGGCACCGTGCGCGTCACCACCTTCGACGAGGACCAGCAGGAGGTCCTGATCGACGAGGCCGGACACGGTCAGATGTTCGGCTTCGCATCCATGCTGGAGGCCGTTCCCCACACGACCAACGCCATGGCCCTCGAAGATGCCGTCTGCCTGGAAGTCGACAAGAACGACATCGAGGAGTTGCTCAAGCGAAAGCCCATGGCCGGCATGGATATGCTAACGGTGCAGAGCCGTCAGATTCATTCGACCCAGCAGTTGGTGCGTCTCCGCGCCAACCGCAATCCGAACGACTTGATCGATGAGGAGATGACGTTTGGCCAGAAGATCGCCGATCACGTCGCCCAGTTCGGCGGATCGTGGACGTTCATCATCCTGTTCGCCGTAATTCTGCTGGTCTATACAGCGGTCAATCACTTTCTGTACGGACGCGCGTGGGACCCATATCCGTTCATCCTGCTGAATCTCTTCCTATCCATGCTCGCCGCAATCCAGGCTCCGGTCATCATGATGAGCCAGAACCGGCAGGACACCAAAGACCGCCTGCGCAGTGAGTTGGACTACGAAGTGAACCGGCGAGCTGCAAGCGATATCCAGGCGCTCGCTGGCAAGCTGCATCTGCTGACGGATAAGATCGACGACATCGACGACCTTCTGCGCCTGCAGCCAAACCGGGCTTCAAAGTAGGCAGCGAGTCCGATCGTCGGCGCAGTGGCAGTCGGCCCTAATCCGGCCACTTCCAGCCCGTTATTTCCGGCCGGTCGATCCCGTTCTCGTGCGCATAATTGACACTCTCGATGATCTGATCCTTGAGCCACTCCTTGGTGTGGGCGGCTGCAGCCTGCAACTTCGGCACGCGATCGATCACGTCGATCGCCTGGTTGAATCGATCCACCTGGTTCAGAATCGCAAGCTCCAGCGGCGTATTGATGTTTCCCTTTTCCTTGTATCCGCGCACGTGAATGTTCGCGTGATTCGTCCGCCGATATGTGAGCTTGTGGATCAGCGAGGCATACGCATGAAAGTTGAAAATCACCGGCTTGTCGACCGTGAACAACGAGTCGAACTCCTTGTCGCTCAACCCATGCGGATGCTCGCTCTCCGGCATCAGCCGGAACAGGTCGACCACGTTGATGAACCGAATCTTCAGGTCCGGACATCGCTCGCGCAGAATCGCAACCGCCGCAAGCGATTCCGAGGTCGGAATATCGCCCGCGCAAGCCATGACCACGTCCGGCTCCGCGCCGTCGTCACTCGAAGCAAAGTCCCATATGCCGATCCCCTTCGTGCAATGGTCAATCGCCTCGTCCATCGTCAAGTACTGCAAGTGCAGAGCCTTGTCCGCCACGATCACGTTGACATAGTCGGTCGAACGCAGGCAATGGTCCGCCACCGAGAGCAAACAGTTCGCATCCGGCGGAAGATAGATGCGCGTCACCTCCGGACTCTTGTTCGTGATCACGTCGAGAAATCCCGGGTCCTGGTGCGTAAATCCGTTATGATCCTGCCGCCACACCAGCGACGTGATCAGTAGATTCAGCGAAGAGATCGGCGCGCGCCAGCGCAGCTCCAGCTTCGACTTCTCCAGCCACTTCGCATGCTGGTTGAACATCGAATCGATGATGTGCACAAACGCCTCGTAGCTCGAAAAGAATCCATGTCGCCCCGTCAGCAGATACCCTTCGAGCCAGCCCTCCAGCGTGTGCTCGCTCAGCATCTCCATCACGCGCCCTGACGACGACAGAAATCCGCCGTCCGCATCCTCCGGCTTCAGCTCCTCCATCCACGTCTTCGGACTCGCCTTGTAAATCGCATCCAGTTTGTTCGACGCAGTCTCATCCGGCCCAAAGACGCGAAAGTTGGTCATGTTCCCGCGCATCACATCGCCCAGAAAATTGGCCAGCGTCGCAGTCGACGAGACTTCAACCTGCCCAGGCTTCGGCACTTTCACCGCATAGTCGCGGAAATGCGGCAGCAGAAGAGGCTTCCGCAGGAGCCCGCCATTCGCATGCGGGTTCGCCGTAATGCGCCGCGTTCCCTGCGGAGCCATCGCCGCAATCTCCGGGATCAATGCACCGCCCTCGTCGAACAGCTCGTCCGGCTTATAGCTCCGCATCCACGCTTCTACCATCCTCAGGTGTGCAGGATTTGTAACCGGATCGGCAATAGGAATCTGATGCGCGCGCCACGAGCCCTCCAGCTTGTGTCCGTCCAACTCCGCCGGGCACGTCCACCCCTTCGGCGTCCGTAGGATGATCATCGGCCAGCTCGGCCGTGCCGTCGCCACCTCAGGATTCGCCCGCGCCGCCCGCTGAATCGCCCGAATCTCGGTGACACAATGCTCCATCACCGAAGCCATCTTCTGGTGCATCACCGCTGGGTCATCGCCTTCGACCACATACGGCGCGTAGCCCAGACCTTTGAACAGCATCTCCAACTCTTCCGGAGAAATCCTCGCCAGAATCGTGGGATTCGCGATCTTGTAACCATTCAAGTGCAGGATCGGCAGGACCGCCCCATCACGCACCGGATTCAGAAACTTGTTCGAGTGCCAGCTCGTCGCCAACGGTCCAGTCTCCGACTCGCCATCCCCCACCATCACCGCAACAATCAACTCCGGATTGTCGAACGCCGCGCCGAAT
>DASWCA010000080.1:0-2097 GCA_036390355.1 Acidobacteriaceae bacterium | reverse complement strand
CCCATCCGTTCGATCCGGCCACGCAGAAATCGCAGGGCGTATGGAAGAGGGCGAGCGTTTGCTCGACCGCCATCAGGTCTGCCGCCGGCGTGGTGCTCGCACCGGGGCCGGCAGCCGGACGGCGAAGTTTCGATTGCGACTCGTCGAGCGGAATGTCTTTGAACTCGGGCTGGGGTGCGGTGACATCGGGCATCGGCTGCCCTGGAGGGTGGTCACGCCACGAGCCCACCGGGTAGAGATCGGCGATGAGTTCGGGCGACAGATGAGCGGCAAGCGCCTCGCGCCCAAGCTTCTCGGGAAATCCAGTGGTCAGGTCCTGAAACATTGCGAGTTCAACCAGCAGGGAATCGCGCGGGGTCCAGGCCGCCGGCTGGAATCCGAGAAGGCGGAACTCAATCGGCAGGTGGCTGTGCTGGGCGACCATCGAGGCATTCACGCCGCGCGCGTATACGTCGAGCCAGTGCCTCTGATCGGAGGGAAGGGCGGCGAGAGCGCGGTCCGCAGCCGCGCCAAGCTGCAACGTGCGCTGCAGCCGGTCGTGCTCCAGCGCGGACCGGCCGAGGATGGCAGCTAGCTGGCCGCCGGCATGGCGGCGCAACAGGTCCATCTGCCACAGGCGGTCCTGCGCCGTGACAAAGCCCTGCGCGAAGATCAGATCGTCGACCGAACTTGCATGAATGTAAGGAACGCCGTGGGCATCGCGAGTCACCGTTACCGGCGCCTTCAGGCCATACGCAACCAGCGAGCCATCGAGCTTGGGAAGATTCTCCGTCAATGCCTGGCGAACGTAGTGTCGCCCCCAGAAAAATCCAACGGCAGCCAGGACCACCAGAAACACCAGAACAAAGCCGAAGATCTTCAGCCTGCGGCCAGAGCCGGGACCAGCGGGAGCATCCGCAGGAGCGTCCTGCATGACGCCGACGTCGTGCGAGACTTCGTTTCTTCGATCGACGGATGGGTCGGGAGTGGCGGAATTCGAATCGTTTACGCTCATGGCCTACCGAAAGTCTAATGCAGGGAAGGCTGAGGCGCGCTGGCTGGCTCGTATCCAGAACTGGTGCGCGGCAAAGTTAAGAGAACGATACCGGCACCCACCAAAATTACGGGCATCAGAAAAAGGCTGCCCTCCGGACCGGTGAGGCCGCCGGAGAGGTAGGGCCGTCCGACCGCGTGCGTTGCGTAAAGATGGCCCTGAATCATCAAGCCGCTGTCCGGCACGCCGTAGAGGAACGATTGCGCCCAGTCCCATGATGTATGGAAGCCGATCGCCCACCACAGCGAGCCGGTGCGCCACAGGCTGAGGCAGAAAAGCAGCCCCGCGAGCCCGGCGGAGAGCAGGCCAAGCGGAGATTCTCCAGGGTTGGACTGGTGGCCGAGGCCGAAGGCAAAAGAGAGGATGAGCGCCGCGGTCCAGAAACCGAGTCCGTTCGCGTGCGCTGCGCCGAAGAGCCGGCGGAAGATTCCGCTGAGACCTCGCGCTAGTGTGAACTGCAGATAGGCCCGGCTCATCAGTTCCTCAAGCAATCCAACCAGCAGAAAACCGGCGAGCCAGGTGAATCCGTAGCGCACGATACTCCCGCCGAAGAGTAGACGCGCGTCGAAGACGAGCAGCCCGGTAGCGCGCAGCACAACGATGAGCAGCGAAAGCAAAGCGACGCCCCACGCAAGCCCCGCGCAGAAATTGCGCACAGCGCGTTGCGGCCTGAAACCATAAGGCGCGATGGGACGGCCCTCGATCTTCGCCATGATCCAGGTCGCCAGAAGCACACAAACCAATACCGCGGCCGTGTACGCCAGGACCTGCGAAGGCGGGATCAGCCCCGAGCTGCCGGACGACGAGGCGACCAGTGTCCCAACCACGGGAACGACGCAATATCGGAGCACTTCGACCAGAGCCAAAAAGATGCCGATTCCCCAGATCGCGCGCAGGCCATCCGGGCCGAAGAAAACATTGACCGGTGGCCTTGGCAGAGGCGGACTGGCCGCACCGCCATCGGTGTCGCCAATCCGATTTGGCGAGCCCGGCACGTCAGTCTCAGTCGAATTCATGTCGCTCATCAGTGTAACCGGGCTGTCGCAAAGGAGAGGAAGGCTTGA
>DASWCA010000079.1:0-11826 GCA_036390355.1 Acidobacteriaceae bacterium | reverse complement strand
TAACGTCGCCGCGGACACGGACGAAGTTGTTCTGCGCGTCGAGGTCGTAGAAGGCGCCGTCTTCGGGGCTGTAGAGCTTGGTGAGGATGAGCCGGCGGATGTGTTCGGCGTCGGCCAGCCAGCGGGCTTCGTCATCGTGCTTGCCGAGCGCCCTGGCCATGGACGCGAGCGCGATTCGCCCGCCATACACCGTGGCTGACAAGTCCGGGCACACGCGCGGCATTGTGGCAATGGGCGGGCACTTTTTGGCGTCGGCGTCGGGACACCGGTTCGGAATGCCGGCCCAGCGCGGGGAGTTGTCGTGGCCGGTGTCGTAGGTGCAGAAGCCCTCGACGAGGCCGGTCTTGCGAGTGTCGCGATACTGGCGGAGCCAGGCGTCCCAGAGGCTGCAGGATTTGTAGGCGGTTTCGAGGAGTTCCTGATCGTGCGTGAGCTGGAAGACGTCCCATGCGGTGGCGGCGATAGGGACGACCATCTGGATTTGGCCGTAGCCGGCATCGGTGCCGACCTTGTCGGCAAGTTTGATGGAGGAGGGAAGCTGGCCGTCTTCCTTCTGGTTAGCAAAGAAAGCCATGTGGTTGGCACGGGCGGTTTCGAGGGGCGTCGGCGTGCCGGACGGAGTTGCAATGTATTTTTGCAGGGTGCCGTACACCTGACCCTCCTGCGGCGCGCACTCGAGCCAGATGCCTGCGTAGGTGCTACCTTCGACGAGGACGGGATGGTCGTAGCGGGGCATGGAGCGGACGTTTCCGGCGACGACGGCGAGGGCTGCGTCCCAGGTGGTCTGCCATGCCGGGTCGGATGTGGGGAACTTTGGCCGGGGAGTTGCGGCGGGTTTGGACCTGGCGTCGGCCTGGGCAAACAGGCTGGTGGGAATCGCGGTGGCGCCTGCGGCGAGCGCAGTCTGTTTCAGAAAATCCCTTCGGAGCACACTCTTCATGCGCACCAGTGTACGGCCTGTTTTTGAAGGCAATCCACCCTTTCACGATGGCGCTGTGAAAGGGTTGGCCACCCGATCGAATAGACTTAGACAATGAAGCGCGCAGATTCTGGCGGCGATGGACTGAAAGGCGGCAGGGCACCCGCAAAGAGGGCCAAAGCTGCGAAGGCTGAAAAACCGCCAAAGGTAGTTGCGGCCCCGGGGGTGGGGACGCCTGAGGGAAAGCGGGCAAAGGCGAGGTTGAACCCTTCGCCAGTGGCGACGATTGAGGATGTGTCTGTGCCTGAGCCGGATGTGTTGCAGGTGGGCTTTGAGATTCCTGCTGCCGCCGATGAGGCCGAGCACGTGTCCGAGATCGATCCCATTGCGTTTCGAGGGAAGTTGATGGCCTGGTACGGGAAGCAGGCCCGCAAGCTGCCGTGGCGCGGCGCGACCGATCCATACCATATCTGGGTATCGGAGATCATGCTGCAGCAGACCCGCGTGGCGGCGGTGATCGAGCACTACAACGAGTTCGTACACCGCTTTCCGACACTGGTGTCGCTTGCACTGGCGGCAGAGGGAGACGTCCTGGCGGCATGGTCGGGGCTTGGTTATTATCGCCGCGCGCGGATGCTGCACAAGGCTGCCCAGTTCATTATGTTGGAGCGAGCGGGGCAGTTGCCTGCCCGCTCGGTGGAACTGCGCACGCTGCCGGGAATTGGCGAGTATACGGCCGCCGCGATCGCCAGCATTGCGTTTGGCGAGGCGGTCGCAGTGGTGGATGGCAACGTCGAGCGCGTGATCCTGCGCCTGACAGGGCGGCCCAGCGAGACGACTGCGGCGACACGGGGGTTTCTCCGCGCACAGGCGCATGCCCTGCTTCCGAACGCTGCGCCGGTGTCATTGCAGTTGGATTCCAAGGGCGCCTCCCAATCGCCTGCGAAGCCGCACGGCGGCGCTGGGTGGGACGCGGGCGAGCGCATTGCTCTGGCTGCCAGCGCGAACCCTACGGCTCCATCGGGCGGCGAAGATCCGCGGCCGCACCTCGCCGGCAATCCTGCCGGAGACCACAACCAGGCAATGATGGAGCTCGGGGCGACGGTGTGCCTGCCGCGTGCTCCTCTGTGCCTGCAATGCCCGGTTCACACGCTGTGCAGCACACGCGGCGAACACGCTACGCCTGCACGGGCGCCCCAGCGCAGCTTGCCCGTCGCGTTCCTGCTCGACCTGCGCAAGCGCGGTACGATCACCGAGGTCTTGCTGGAGCATCGCGCTGCCGATGCGTCGTTGATGCCGGCGATGTTCGAGTTGCCACCGTTGCCGATGGAGGCTGTCGAAGGCAGGGAGCCTGCGTTGCGCGTCCGCCACGCTATCACCAATACCAACTACTACGTTCAGGTGTTCGCGCCACATCGCCATGAGCCTGGCGGGGCTGCTGACGGGCCGGGAGAGCGCGTTAGGCCCGAAGCTCACCCGCTGCGCCGTGCGATTCCGAAGGGTTCGCGCGACTTGCATTGGGTAAACATCTCGCGTCTCGCCGGAGTGCCGATCACAGGGCTGACGCGCAAGATTCTGCGGCGCCTTCATGTGATGGAGAATCCGCGGATGAACCTGCTCGACTAGAAAGAAATAAAACGGCAGGCGAACAAATCAAAGGGCTTGTCATTCTGACCCTGAGCATAGCGAATGGGGAAGAATCCCCGCATTTTGCCCGGAGCACCCAAAAGGTCCGTTTCATTACTCGCGGGTCGGCAACGACGGGGGGACTAAAAAGAGGAATGCCCGGCTCCTCTTATGCCAGTGTCTCCAGAGTTTCCTCCTGACACGAGAGTTACCGGGCTTTCCAACCGTCTGATGGACGTGGCGCCATCAGGTGGTAAGCCAATCTCCATTGCGCAGCAGATCATGCAAGTCCGGCCCTGCCTGCTTTTCCTGGAGCGCCACCTGCGCGGCCGCCAAACGAGCGGTCAGCAGACGGAATGGGGAGCAGGACACGTAATCCAGCCCGATCTTGTGGCAGAACTTGACGGACTCTGGATCGCCGCCGTGTTCGCCGCAGATGCCTACCTTGAGGCCGGGCCGGGTCTTGCGACCTTTGATTGTGGCCATTTCGATGAGCAAGCCGACGCCTTTCTGATCGAGAGTGGCGAACGGGTCGTCCTTGAAGATGCCGTGCTTCATGTAGGCCGGCAGGAAGTTGTTGATGTCGTCCCGCGAGATACCGAAGGTGGTTTGCGTGAGATCGTTGGTGCCGAAGCTGAAGAACTCGGCTTCTTCGGCGACCTCGTCGGCGGTCAGGGCGGCGCGTGGGAGTTCGATCATGGTGCCAACCAGGTACGCCATGGAGATGCCCTTCTCCTTGAAGACCTGTTCGGCAACGTGGCGGATGATGGTGGCCTGATTGCGCATCTCCTCGATGGAGCCGATGAGGGGCACCATGATTTCGAGGTGCGGATCGCCGCCCTTGGCCCTGATGGAGACTGCGGCCTCGAAGATGGCGCGCGCCTGCATCTCGGTGATCTCGGGGAAGGCGATGCCAAGGCGGCAGCCGCGCAGTCCGAGCATGGGATTGGTCTCGTGCAGTTCCTGAACCCGCGCTAGGAGCGGGCGCAGTTCCTTGAGCCGGGGCGAGTGAGGCCTGGTGTCCTCGAGGTGCGAGATTTCGACGAGGAGTTCTTCGCGCTGGGGCAGGAACTCGTGCAGCGGCGGGTCGAGCAGGCGGATGGTGACAGGGAGCGACTCCATGGCCTTGAAGAGGCCGGCGAAGTCGGCACGCTGCATGGGGAGGAGTTTCTTGAGCGCTTCGCGGCGATCCTTCTCGTTGTTGGAGAGGATCATCGCGCGCACGTGCTCGATGCGTCCCTCGGCGAAGAACATGTGCTCGGTGCGGCAAAGGCCGATGCCTTCCGCGCCGAAGAGGCGGGCCTGTTTGGCATCCCGGGGGATGTCGGCGTTGGCGCGGATCTTCAGCCTGCGGACGGGGTCGACCCAGCTCATGAACTTGACCAGGTCAGGGTCATTGGGCTGAACGGGCAGCGTCTTGAGTTGGCCTGCGATCACGCGGCCGGTAGTGCCGTCGAGAGAGAGCCAGTCGCCCTGGCGGAAGGTGTGACCCTTGACGCGCAGTTCCTTGTGGGCTTCGTCGACGGTGCACTCGCCGGCGCCGGCCACGCAGCACTTGCCCATGCCACGGGTGACGACTGCGGCGTGAGAGGTCATGCCGCCACGCGAGGTGAGGATGCCGTCGGCGACTTCCATGCCGGCGATATCTTCGGGTGTGGTTTCTCCGCGGACGAGGATGACGTTCTTGTAGGCGCCGTTGTTGTGATACTTCACGGCGTCTTCGGCGCTGAATACGATCTGGCCGACAGCGGCTCCCGGCGATGCGGGAAGGCCGATGGCGAGGACTTCGATCTTTTCATCCTTCTCGACCAGGCGTGGGACGAGGAAGTCGTAAAGCTGGTTGGGCTCGACGCGCATGATGGCTTCTTCCTTCGTGATGAGGCCTTCGCGGACCATATCGATGGCGACGCGGACTGCGGCCAGGCCGGTACGCTTGCCATTGCGGGTCTGCAGCATGTAGAGCTTGCTGTCCTGGATGGTAAACTCGAAATCCTGCATGTCGCGATAGTGCTTTTCGAGCTTCCAGGTGATGGTGCGGAGCTGTTGATAGGCCTTCGGCATGGCGCGCTCGAGCTCGCTGATGTGCAGCGGGGTGCGGATGCCGGAGACGACGTCTTCGCCCTGGGCGTTCATCAGGTACTCACCGAAGAAGACCTTCTCGCCGGTGGCGGGATTGCGGGTGAAGCCTACGCCGGTGCCTGAGCTCTCGCCCATGTTGCCGAAGACCATGCACTGCACGTTGACCGCTGTGCCCAGCCAGTCATCGATGTGATTGATGCGGCGATAGGTTTTGGCGCGATCGCCATTCCAGCTCCGGAAGACGGCGTCGCGGGTCTGGACGAGTTGATCGAGCGGCTCCTGCGGGAATTCCTTGCCGGTCTCTTTCTTGATGAGCTTCTTGTACTCGACGACGATTTCTTTCAGCGACTCGGCGGTGAGTTCGTAGTCGAACTTGACGTTCTCGCGCTGCTTGACGCCGTCGAAGATGTGTTCGAACTTCTTCTTGCTGATGTTGAGGACGACGCTGCCGAACATCTGAATGAGGCGACGATAGGAGTCATAGGAGAAGCGAGGATCGCCACTCTTCCTGACCAGGCCTTCGACGGAGCGATCGTTGAGGCCGAGGTTGAGGATGGTGTCCATCATGCCGGGCATGGAGAACTTCGCGCCGGAGCGGACGGAGACGAGCAACGGATTTTCGGGGGCGCCAAGCTTCTGGCCCTGCAGCGCTTCGAGGCGTTCCAGTGCAGCGTGCATCTCGGCATTGATCTCGGGGCTTACTGTGCCCAGCATGTACTCGCGACAGGCTTCCGTCTGGATAGTGAAGCCGGGAGGCACGGGCAAGCCGGCGTTGGTCATCTCGGCCAGGCCTGCGCCTTTGCCGCCGAGCACATCTTTCATGCGGCCGTTGCCTTCGGCTTTGCCGCCGCCGAAGAAGTACACATATTTTGTTGGGGTGAAGGCTGCGCTTTGTTTTTTTGTGCTGGATTTTGTGGCCACGTTTTGCGTCATCTGACTAGTCCTCCCAAGGACATGATTCGGTGGAGGCGTCCAGTTGGCGGGTGGCTGTACGTAGCTCAGTCGCTCGAAATCTCAGTAGTTTTCGATCGAACTGAGAGGCGTGCGGGTCATCCTTCGATCGGAATGCGCCTCGCGACACTTCTTTGTTCGCCAATACAATCGGCGTTCGGGGGATATGGTTGTCTGTGTTCGTTGTCACTGAAGATGCTTGCAGTGGGCGAGGACAATAGCAGCGGGGTTGAACACCCCGGCCTGCGGATTCGACACAGTGTCAGGGGTTCAAGGTGGGAGCGGGGCTTCGCAGAAGAGGTTGTTTCGTGGCCTTCGGGGATTTGGTGTATGGCTTTAGCTCAGGCATGTCCGGTGGGCGCGTCTTCAGGGCCGAAGGCCCGCACTATACCAGCCTGGGCCGCAGGCCCAGGTGCCCAGTGGCCACAAATCTGAGGGCTGAAGGCCCGGCATATCGCTACTGGTCGATCCATGACATTTCCGCTTCGTAATGCCCGCACCGTAATCTCTCAAAGTTCCGATCGCTAAGTCAATTGCTTGCGGAATCGCCACACGCTGAGCGCAACCAGAATGCCAGTGAACAGGAGAAGCGCCAGGAAGTTCGGCCAGACGGCCATGAATCCGCTTCCCTTGAGCATCGTTCCGCGGACGATGGTTGCGAAGTGGTGGATCGGATTCAACACGGTGAGAGGCTGCAGCCATTTCGGCATCGCTTCGACGGGATTGAGCGCTCCGGAGAGGGAAGACATTGGCGGATTGATGAAGAAGCTGGTGAGCTGGGCCTGCTGCGCGGACTTCGAAAACGTGGCGATTACGGTGCCGATGCTGATTCCGGAAAGGATGCAGAGGCAGCCGGCAAAGAGCAAGAGCAGGACGCTGCCGTGGAAGGGGACTCCGAAGACGAAGCGGATGACGGCTACGGCAACGAGCATCATCAGGGTCAGCAGCAGGAAGAGCGGGGCGATCTTGGCGACAATGATTTCGGTGGTGCTTGCGGGCGACATGAGGAGCTGCTCGATCGTTCCCGCTTCGCGTTCGCGGACCATGGCGGCGGATGCGACAAGGGAACTGTTGAGGATGAGCAGCAAGCCGAGCACGCCGGTGACGATGAACCAGGAATCGACCAGTCCAGGGTTGAACAGGAAGTCGGGCTGGAGTTGGATTTGACCCCGGCGGGAGACGTCCGATGCCTCGGCCTGCTGGACGCGGATGTGGATTCCTTGCTGCTTCAATCCGTTGTTGTAGCTCTGGATCACGCCTTGCGCGTAGGCGCGGCTGATGTTGGCCGTGTTGGCGTTGGTCGCGTTGAGCATGAATTGAACGGTGGTGGGACGTTGCCGGGCGAGGTCGCGCGCGTAATCGTATGGAACGACAACTCCAGCGTCGGCGTCGCCGCGGCTGACAGCATCTCCGAGCTGATCGACAGAGGAGTAGTAACCCGCGAGCCGAAAGCTCTTGCTCTCGGTAAGCGTGGAGATGAGTTCGCGGCTCTCTGGCGAGCGGCTGTCGTCGACCACCGCAAGGCGCACATTCGAGACGGCGGCGCTGAGCGCGAATCCGAAGAGAGTTAGCTGCAAGACTGGCGGGATAATCAGCGAGATTTGCAAACGGCGGTCGCGACTGATCTGGTCGAACTCTTTCTTGATCAGAGCGCGCATACGATAGCTGAAGATGCGATTCAAGAGATTCGCCATGGTTATGCCTTCACCTGCATCCTTCGTATGCCACGCCACGCAAGCGAGCAGAAAATGGCTCCAATGACTCCGATGATGATGACCTTGTACCAGACGGCGGGCCAGCCGCCGCCTTGCAACAGGGCATCGCGAACGATCTCGATGTAGTAGCGGCCCCAGACAAAATCGGAGACCCAGCGAAGGCCGATGGGGATGTTCTGAATAGGGAAGATGAGACCGGAGAGCAGGAAGACCAGAAGGAATCCGCCGAGCGCGACGGCTTGCAGGGCCGCGGCCTGGTTGGGGATAGTGACGCCGATCATGGTTCCAAACGAGGCGACGCAAAAGGTGTAGAGGACCGTCGCGACGATGACGGGCGTTGGATCTCCGGCAAACGTGAGGCCAAAGTAAGTGAAGAGCAGGGAGGCCATGACGAGTGCCTCGCCGAGGGCAACGGCCATGAAGGCGATGATTTTGCCGGCGAGAAACTCGGGTGCGGAAATGCTGGAAACGTAGACCTGGAGGATTGTCTTCTGCTCGCCCTCTTTTGCCATAGCCAGCGCGGCGAGCAGAGGAGGGAACATGGAGATGCCGAGCACGAAGACTCCGGGACCGTAAAACTTTTTGGAAGAAACGCCGGGGTTGAACCAGAGGCGAATCGCAGCCGTCACGGGTACAGCCTGGGTTCCGGTAGCGGTCTGCTGGTTATACGCGTTGGTGATCTGGGTGGCGTAGCCGGCGACCAGCTTGGCGGTGTTTGCGTCCGAGGCGTCCATCATGACCTGTACGGGTGAATTGACGCCGCGTGCCATGTCGCGGCCGAAGTGCGGAGGAATGATAAGGACGGCTCGGGCAGCATTGGAGGCGAGTGCAGATTCGGCGGACTTGTCCACGGGCCAGGCGACGACGTGGAAGGTTATCGAGGCGCGGACGGCGTCGACGAAATTGTTCGAGGCTGCGGAGCCGTCGAAGTCCTGCACAACGATTGGGAGTTCGTTAACCGTGAGCGAGAGGCCGGCGCTGAGGAGCAGGAGCAGGACCACGGGAAGAACCAGAGCAAGCGCTAGTGTGCGCCAGTCTCGAACGATCTGGGTGAGCTCTTTTCGCGACTGCGCGATGATTCGTCTCATGGCTGCTCCTGGTTATTTCTCAACGGCGACCTTGCCCTGCTGGCGCGCCTTCTCGACGATGGAGATAAATACGTCTTCCAGCGAGAAGCGGTCTTCACGGGCGCTGATGACGTGCAGGCCATTCTCTTCGAGGCGTTGTGTGGTCTGCTGGACTGCGATTTTTGGGTTGTCCTCGGTGATGAGGTGGAGGCGTTCGCCGAAGAGGGAGACGCGCCAGCTATCGGTGCCGGTCTTCAGCAGGTCCACGGCGTGCTGGGGCTGGTCGACGATGAATTGGAGCAGGTGGCCGGACTGCTGGCTCTTGATGCCGCTGGGCGTGCCCTCGGCGACGAGTTCGCCTGCGACCATCATGCCGAGGCGGTTGCACTGCTCGGCTTCCTCGAGATAATGCGTGGTGACGAGGATCGCAGCTCCGGTATCGGCGACATGATTGATCATCGTCCAGAAGCTGCGGCGGGCGAGGGGATCGACGCCTGAGGTTGGCTCGTCGAGGAAGAGAATGTCGGGCTCGTGCATGATGGCTGCGCCGAACGCAACGCGCTGTTTCCAGCCGCCGGGCAGGCTGCCGGTGATCTGGTCCTGCTTTCCGTCGAGGCCTGAGAAGGAGAGGACCCAGCGAATTTTTTCTTCGCGCTCCTGCTCGGGAACACCGTAGACGCCTGCGAAGAAGTCGAGGTTCTGGCGAATCGTCAGGTCGTCGTACAACGAGAACTTCTGCGACATGTAACCGATGCGTTTGCGGACTGCCTCGGATCTGAGATTGCCTTGGGTGCCGGCCAGTTCCATGGTCCCGCTGGTTGGATCGAGCAAGCCGCAGAGCATCCGGATGGTTGTAGTCTTGCCGGCGCCATTGGCTCCAAGCAGTCCGTAGACTTCTCCATTGCGGATTTGCAGGCTGACATTCTTTACAGCCGTAAACGCTCCGAAGGTCTTGATGAGATTGGTAGCTCCGACTGCAACCTGACCGCGGAGATTCGCGTGGTTGTGGCTGGCGGGGAATTCGATTGTGGCTGACTTTTGTCCGAGAGCGCGGAGCTTGGCTACGAATGTGTTTTCGAGCGTTGGCTGGTCCACACGCATCTCGTCAACGGAAAGGCCGGCATGCTGTAGCTCTTCGGTGACTCTTTGCTGTTCCCGATCGGGGTCGCGCACCAGGAGGTCGAGCCGATCGCCGAAGCGCTGAACGTCGAGGATGCCTTTGTCCGGACCAGCCTGCTGTGCGAGGATGCCTTCGGTCTTCTTAAGGTCCGGCGTACGGAGTTCGATGCGCTGTGCGCCAAGGCTGGCGCATAGTTCTGATGGCGTGCCGACCTGCAGGATTTCGCCCTGGTGCATAAACGCGATGCGATGGCAACGCTCTGCCTCATCGAGGTACGGGGTTGCGACCAGGATAGTGAGGCCTTCGGCGGAGAGGTGAGCGAGGACGTCCCAGAACTCGCGGCGGGAGACGGGATCGACGCCGGTAGTGGGCTCATCGAGCAGCAGGACGCGGGGTTGCGGAACCAGCGCGCACACGAGCGAGAGCTTCTGCCGCATACCCCCGCTCAATTTGCCGGCGAGGCGGTCTGCGAATCGATCCATATCGAACACGCGGAGATATTGGCTGCCGCGATCGGCGATCGCCTGAGGCGGAATGCGGCGAAGGTCGCCACAGTAGCGGATGTTTTCGGCCACGGTCAGGTCGGGATACAAGCTGAAGGTCTGGGTGAGATATCCGGTCTGGGAACGCATTTCGCGAGCCGGCTGGCCGAAGATGATGGCATTGCCCAAGGTCGCTTCCATGACGCCGGCGAGGATCTGAAATGTCGAAGTCTTTCCTGCGCCATCCGGGCCGATGAGGCCGAAGATTTCGCCTTGGCCGACTTCGAGGCTAATGCCGCGTACGGCTTCGAGCGCACCATAGCGCTTGGTCAGGGCGCGAACGCTGATCGCCGCCGGAGCAGTGGCGTCAAGTGGCTGATCGCGATCGTGGCCTGGCTGCGCCTCGATCACTTGTGGCTGACTGTTGGCCATGTGTCGCCTTGGACAAGGACTTCGCCATCGCTGGGCATTCCCGGCTTGGCAAGTCCGAAGCTGCCTTTCAACTGCAACTTGATGCCGACGACCTGCTTGATGCGGTCGTCACGGAAGTAGGTGTTTTCCGGAGTAAACGTGGCCTGCGGGTCGATTCTCGAGACGAACGCGTCGATAGGCTGTTTCGGGTTCGAATCGAGATAGACATGCGCGGGCTGGCCTACTTTGACCTTGCCGATCTGGCCTTCCGGCACGAAGCCGCGCAGGTAAACCTTATTGAGATCGAGCAGCGTGACGATGGCAGTTCCGGCGGTTACCACTTCGCCGGGCTCGGCGGCGCGCGTGACTACCGTTCCGGAGAAGGGGGCTCGGACGGTGAGGTCCTGTCGATTCGCTTCTGCCTCGGCGAGTTGGGCGGTGGCCTGCTGCGTCTGGGCCGCCGCGCTGGCCACCTGAGCCTGCTGCCCGGCGATCTGACTGCGAACCAGCGTGACCTGTGACTCGCGAATACCGGGATTCGACAGGGTGGATTGCGCGGTCGTGAGTGCGGCTTGAGCTGACTCGACTCGACGGTCGGCAGCCGCGACGGCGGCGGCCTGCTGATCGGCGGCGGTAGATGCCTGCAGGCCCTGGCGCTCGGATACGGCTCCGGATTTTGCAAGGCGAGTGTAGGCTTCCTTGTCGAACTGGGCCATCTGGTAGGCCGCCTGTTGCTGGGCGAGATTGGACTGGGCCGCTGCCAGCTCGGACTCGGCCTGCTTGACGTGCCCCGCGGTATCGAGCCGGGATTGGCCGACCTGCAGGCGGCTTTGCTCCAGTTGCTGCTGCAGAACGGCGATCTGTGCGCGTGCAGCCGCACCTTGCGCTTCGGCTTGCGTCAGAGCGGCGCGGGCTTGATCTTCGCGCGCGCGAATCTGGGCGTCGTCGAGGATGGCGATGATGTCTCCAGCGTTGACGGTGTCGCCTTCACGAACGCGGATTTCGAGGATGCGGCCGGTTGTTTTGCAAGCTACTGCGGAGTCGTCGCCTTCGATGCGGCCACTGACGGCGACGATGCTGTCAGGAACCGAGGGCGCGGCAAAGAAAACTCTCCAGATAAGAAAGGCTGCGGCGATCAGGAGGACCGCGCCGGCGGCAACCATGATGGTTCGGCGATGTTGGGGTGCTTCAGGCGTGCTAGCCTCAGGCGCATTCGGCTTCGGGCTTTCGGCGGGGGCGGGCTGCGTTGCCGGCTCAGCTTGTTGCGGCGGAGCTTGAGTTGTGGGTGTGGTCATGCGCTTACCCTCGGTTCCATCTCTTGTGCGATCGATCCGTGCTTCGAACGAAAATCCTGGATGTATGCAAGCGAGAAATCGCCAATGTGATCGGCGATGCGTTCGACCTGTTGAGGTGTCATCTTCAAGCCGGGCCAGACCCCGGCCAGCAGAGGAGCCGC
>DASWCA010000078.1:0-7565 GCA_036390355.1 Acidobacteriaceae bacterium | reverse complement strand
GTGGGCGCGATTCTGCGGCGCTATGGAGTGCGGACGGAGAGGATCACGGAGTTGGATTGGACGGAGACAGTGTGTGTGGATGGAGCAGACGGCGCAACGTGCGCCATCACTTCCCTGCCCACGCGTCACTTCTCCGGACGGGGTGCGTTCAACCGCTTCGAGACGCTGTGGGCTTCCTTCGCGCTGCGCGGCGCCGAGCACCGGATTTACTTTGGGTCGGACTCGGGATGGTGGGAGGGCTTTGCGGAGATCGGCGCGGAATACGGACCGTTCGATCTGACCATGCTGGAGATCGGCGCGTACAACGAGCTTTGGAAGCAGATCCATATGGGCCCGGATGGGGCGGCGCGCGCGTTTCAGGATCTGGGCAAGGCCGGCGGCTCGATGGGACTGCTGATGCCGATCCATTGGGGGCTATTCGACCTCGCGCTGCATGCTTGGCAGCAGCCAATCGAACAGCTGTCGGAACTCGCGGACGCGGAAGGATTGAAGCTGTGGGCTCCGGAGCCGGGGCGGCCGACCGAGGTGGTGCGCGGGATGGAGTTGCGGTCGGATTGGTGGCGTCCCTGATCGCAGGCATGGGCGAAGATTTGTTCTTGCGGATAAACGAAGCACATCAGCGTTTCGGGCAGATGAATAGGCAGATCATTTCCTGATGAAAGCGCGGAGCTTATGCGCTTCGACGAGCCGCGCAAATAGACCCTGATCGTGCACATTCTTGCGGGGGAAAGGACAATATTTTCCTTCGAAAATAGCGCAATTTTTTGCGCGAAAAAGGACAAGTTCGTTCCCAAAAAATACTTGCCAATCACCTTCTCTGCGCGGGTTCGGCGTGTGTATAGTTGTGGCCCGTTGCAAGAACGGAGTCGTCACGAGTTACGCGGGCCGGACGTGCTTGTAAGTCTCCTTAACGGAATTCCAAGGAGGAACTACCCAATGAAAACAGGTTTGACAACACTCGCGAAGTTTTTCGCTACCGGTTCTCTGTTGATAGGAACGTTTTCAGCTCTGGCCCAGCCTACTGTGATCTCCCCAACGGTTGCTTCCGCACCCAACGGAATCGCGCCCAACGGAATCGGCGCCACAACCAGTGAATTGCTGTTCAGTGAGCCATTCTGCGGGGTGACGGGCATTGCTCAGCCCCGGGGCGTTTACTCCGTTACCAATTTCATTGGCGCCGATCCCTCACTCACGGCGACAGTCACCGAGACAGCATTTCATATCACGTACTACGCTGATTTTCTTCCCCCTCCTCAGTGTGACGGCGGCCTCGGAGCCGAGAACTACTTCATCATATCTCCCGGCTCGGGCGGGTTTCCGGCCGGCTGGGTGTATGCGACAAACCCGATCGACGCTGGTCACGATCAGGTCCTCGTGAGCAACGGAGGCCCCGCCGCCACTTTCGTCGCTAGTATTGTGGACACCGCGCCGGGACATGCGGGCATCACCTTTGACACCGTGGGCACATTCGGGTTCGCGCTGATCGTAACCACTCCGAGCGCGGTGTATGGATTCAATTCCGGGGGAGGTCTGGCGTTTACATACCCGGTGACCGCTAGCGGTGTTCTCCTCGAGAGCGCTACGGTCGCTCCGCTCTCTAATACGGCGTGCCCTGGCTGCCTGTACGTCACCAGCGTAAACGGGTCAAACACGGGCTCTATATACACAATCGCCCCGGGTACTCCGAGCGGAACCGCTCTCGGCGCGCCGATCGCCAGCGTCCCAGGCGCGGAGCCGGAGGGTATTCTCTTCGTACCGGCGCAGTCCTGCACTTTGACCGGCACCAACTTGTCGTATTTCGTCAGCGGCTACGCGATCGATGGCCAGATCGACGTATCGCCTTCGACCCATGGTGCTTTGCTTGGGTTTACCCAGGCGCAGCTAGCCCCATATGTGGGCGACGCGCTGATTCCGATCGAGACAGGGGGCGGGACAGGCGGAGGCGGAACGATCCAGGTGTTCAACCCGGTTACGAAGGCGTTCTCGCTCTTCTCATCTACCGCTTACCAGCTCGAAGGAGCATCGTTGGTGGCCTGCCCGCCAGCGACGGGCTGCCCGGCAACTCAGGGATTCTGGAAGCATCACCTAATCCCAGTTCCCTCGCTCACAATCGGCGGCATTACCTACACGCGCGCTCAACTGGTCGCCATTCTCAACACTCCCGCGGGCGGAAATGCGACGCTGATTCTGATGCATCAGCTGATCGCCGCTCTGGCCAACGAAGCGGCGGGCGCACAGCATGTCGGGGTTGTTGAAGACGGCGTCAGCGTGGATACCGCGATCGCACAGGCCCAGACGCTGTTGGCCAGCGTCAACAACGGGTTTGTAGATCCGAGCAGCACTCTCGGCGGGGAAATGACGGCCCTGGCGACTGTGCTCGACGACTACAACAGCGCAGTAGGCCTGAACTGCTCTGAGGCCTCAGGACTTACCCTCGGCGTCAACTAGCAACTAACTAACCCGAAGCCCGCGGATGCGGAACCAATGCCGGTAAGGCATGGTTCCGCGCCGCGGGCTTCGTACGTTAAAACCACGTGAGATGGAAGAGACGGGTGGTGGCCCCCATGGATAGTGACCCAGGTCACAGACCGCGCGTGTCCATAGGGGGATATACTTCATACCAGTCATGAAGAGACTTCTCCAGTCCGTCGCTCTGGCACTTGCGGTGCTTCTCGCCGTTCAGCCTGCCTTGGCGACCATGACCTGCGCTCAGAAGGTTTGCGCAGACGGTAGTTCCGCCCCGGATTGCTGCCTGCCCTCAAGCGGTGCATCGATGCAGGGCATGCCGATGGCTGGCGTGCCTTCCATGAGCGCATCGGGGCAGGCGCCGTCGAACCCTGCGCTGAGTGGATCGAGTTGCAGCTCAGAACCATGCTGCACTATGTTCGCCCGTACCAAACCGCAGATCGCGACCCCGAAGGTCGGGGTTAGCGGGGCCATAACTGTGGTGCGGCTGGGCGAGGTTTCCTCAGTCGATGCGCCGGCAAGGTCAGTTGCGGCATTCGGAGATGCGATTGCTCCCGCAGCCGCAAGGTACATCCTCTTTCATATCTTCAGAATCTAGATCTCTCCTGCATTTCAGCGCATAGTACTGCCCCTGACTTCGGTTGCCCTGATGGCACGAGTCCGCGGCGCGCATTCCCCTCAAAGCACCTGATTTGCCAAGGAGATTTCCATGAAAGCGTTCGTAAGAAGCATTCTGATCACAGGCACCCTCGCGATATTCGCTAATAGCTCAATGGTTGCTCAGACCGGCAATGGCTGGTTCGAACACTGGTACCGCGCCAAGTACGGCCGTCCATCACCCACCGAAGAAGCGCGCTTGAAGACCCAACAGGCAAACGCGGCGTCCCAGGAAGCAACCCCGGCCCTAGTAACCGCCAATGGCGGGTTCGAGCAGTGGTATCGCGCCAAGTATGGCCGTCCGTCACCCAGCGAGGAAGCGCGCTTGACGATCCGACCGGTCAACGCAGTATCCCCGGAAGGGACGTTGCCCGCAGTCGCAGTGTCTGCCAGCGTGGGTCAGATGAGTCCTGGCCATACACCCGCAATGGAACATCTCGGCAAGCGTCAACTCAACAAATTGATTGCTGCCGCAAAGACGCCGGCGGAACATCAACGCATCGCGAAGTTTTACCAGTCGCAAGCACAGGATTACCTGGCTCAATCGAAGGAGCACGCGCAGGAGGCAGAACAGGCAAGGAACAATCCGATGCGCAACAACAACAAGTCCGCTTTCAGCACGGTCAACCACTGCGAGCATTTCGCTCGGAAGTTCAGTGACCTTGCCGCCAAGTCGCAGGAACTTGCAAAACAGCACGAGCAGATGGCTTCCGAGTGAGGAAAGCCTAGCCAGTCAACTGAGGCTCGCTCGCTTCACTCCCTGGACAGGATTTGACTTACGTCACGGTCCCCAGTCTTGAAACCGGTTGAACTACGACCCAATACCGTAACGCAAGGAGATTCTTATGAAACGCGCCGTTAGCATTCTTTCCGTCCTCTCGCTCGCCCTCGTCATGACTGTTGCCGCCTTTGGCCAAACGCCGGCGAAGCCGCAACATCTCAGCAAACAGCAACTCAACACGTTGATCGCCACGGCGAAGACACCGGCGGAACATCAGCGAATCGCCCAGTTCTACCAGTCTCAAGCGCAGGACTATCTTGCCCAGGCGGACGAGCATGCAGCGATGGTTGCAGCGTACAAGTCGAACCTGAGCCTGACGAACAACAAGAACCAGGCAAGCACCATCAGCCATTGCGAGTACTTCGTTCAGACGTTCAAGGACCTGGCCGTCAAGTCGCAGGAGCTTGCGACGATGCACGAGCAGATGGCCAAGGAGGCCGACAAGAAGTAAACATTTTGCACGAAACCGATCGAGCAGAGCCGGAGATCCAACGATCTCCGGCTCTTGCTGATTACAACACATTAGTTTTCAGTATTTTGCGCCGTGTGATGCCGGGCACACGAAGGAGATGCTGGTTGAAGTATCATTCGATTGATTGAGAATTTTCCTAAGTCGAGAGGATTTGAGATGCGGATTGGAATGTTGACAGGGGGCGGGGACTGCCCTGGCCTGAATGCGGTCATTCGTGCGGCTGTACGCAAGGGAATCTGGCACTATGGCGATGAGTTCATTGGGTTCATGCAGGGATGGCGCGGCGTTCTGGACGATGTAACCATGCCTCTGACGCTCGAAACGACCAGCGGGATTCTGCACCGCGGCGGGACCATCCTGAAGTCTTCGCGGACCAATGTGAAGAAGATTCCAGGCGGATTCGAGCAGTGCCTGAAGGTGCTCAAGGACGAGAAGTTGGACGCGCTGATCGCGATGGGCGGGGACGATACCCAGTCGATCTCGCTGGAACTGATCAAGCGCGGCGTGCCATGCGTGGGCGTGCCCAAGACGATCGACAACGATCTGAGCGGGACCGACGCATGCTTCGGGTTCGATACGGCCGTGACGATTGCGACCGAGGCCGTCGATCGGCTGCATTCGACGACCGAGTCGCACAGCCGCGTGCAGGTGGTTGAGGTGATGGGTCGCGATGCCGGATGGATCGCGGTGACCGCCGGGATTGCGGGTGGCGCGGACGTCACCCTGGCGCCGGAGAAGGAGATCGACATCGACGAGGTGGTTCGCCTGGTGAAGGCACGCTTCGAGAGCAGCAAGAAGTTCGCCATCGTCGTGGTCGCCGAGGGCGCGAAGCTGCCGCATGTGGAAGGCCAGTTGACCGTTGGTGAGAAGAAGGACTCCTTCGGACATGCGCGGCTGAGCGGCATTGGACAGGCGCTGGCGGAAGAGATCGAGAAGCGGACCGGCTTTGAGACACGGTCGGTGAATCTCGGGCATACGCAGCGTGGCGGAACTCCCACAGCCTACGACCGGATGCTGGCGACGCGTTACGGCATTGCTGCGATCGACCTGGTGCATCAGGGCAAGTTCGGGCAACTGGTGGTGCTGCAGGGCAACCAGATCAAGAGCATCCCGATTGCCGATGCGATTGCGAAGACGAAGACCGTGACTGAGGACTACTTCGACGTGATCAAGGGCTTGCAGCCGGCGAAATAGGAACAGTTGTGAGTTGGTAGTTGTGAGCAAAAACAGCGGCGGCGGCGTCCTGACCGGGAGCTGCCGCCGTATTGTTTATGATTCGGTTATCCCTTGTTTATCAATCGGTTAGTAGCGGCGGCGAGGATGGTACGGAAGGGGTAGAGAATCCTATTGTGTGGGGAGCGGTTTGGGGATACAAAGGTGTTCCGGCCCTGATTGGGTTTTGGGCGGGTATCTTAGGCATTTGAGGAGTGGACTGCGATGGCGGGTGCGGTGCAGCAGATGATGCGCGAGGTGATGGATATCCGGCAGGCGGCGGACTATCTGGGCATAAGCGGCGACACGCTTTACCGGTACGCGTCAGAGGGGTTCATTCCGGCGTTCAAACTGGGCAATCGCTGGCGCTTCAAAAAGAGCCTGCTGGATGCCTGGATGGTGAAGATGAGCGGCCCGAAAGCGGCGTCGAATGTGTCGGTGATGCCGCGGGAGAAGAAGCCGGCCGGACGAGCGCGATAGCTTTTCGCATTTCAACCAGCAACTGACAACCAGCAACCTTCAACTTCTTAACGCGTGCGCGGCCCAGTGAAGATCGCCTTCGGGCACATCACGTGGACGCCGGTGTTGGTGTCGACGAGCTGCGTAATATCCACATCGCAGGCGACCGAGATGAGCGAGTAGGCGTCATCACGCGATATCCGGGGAAAGTCAGGATTCTGTTCGGACAGGAACGTGATCATGTTGCGGACAGCCATCTCGGTTGCCGTTTTCAGGTCCGGGCTAAAGCCCATGGAGATGTACTCCGTCGGCGTTTCGGCGCGCGGCCAGAGCAGGCGGTGGGCGGGATCGCCTTTGTGGACGATGAACTGGAAGGTACCGGTGAGGAAGGTTTCGAGTGCAGTGATGTCGACCTCGCCGTTGCCCTGCCCTGCGTGGCCGTCGCCCGCTTCGAATAGTGCGCCCTTCGCGTTGACGGGGATGAACAGCGTGGTGCCGGCGACCATCTCCTTGTTGTCGATGTTGCCGGCGTGCATCCAGGGCGGCGCTGAGTTGTACTTGCCCGGCGACGCCGGCGCGACGCCCATGGAGCCGAAGAATGGGTGGAGCGGGAGCGTGACGCCAGGCGCGAAGTCGGCCGTCATCTTCTGGCGGTCGAGCGGGATGATCTTGGTGCGCGAGTAGGGGAAGTCGTCGGGCAGGAAGCCGCGTCCCGCACCGAAGGAGTTGCAGGCAAAAGGCGCGTCAATCTGAACCTTCTCGATCCGAACTTCGAGCGTGTCGCCAGGTTCGGCCTCGGCGATGGCGACGGGGCCGGTAAGGATGTGTCCGCCGGGGCCGCGTTCGGACTCGGGCACCTGAGAATAGATAGGAGCCTCGTACGTCGGGATGTCGGCGGCGGGTACGCCGAGAGACTGGAGCCGGTCGGGCGAGCCGCAGGTGGAGAGCGTCTGCATGACCACGGTGTCGCCGGAGTGGACGGTGAGGACTGGCTTGGCGGCAGAAGAGTAGTAGCCCCAGGCGACGGTAGTAGGCGTCGCAAGCAAGATGCGAGTCTGCTGGGCAGGGAGGTTAGTAGAGGCGATGAGCGTCAGAACCGTGGCGAGGGCAAGCTTGGAGCAGCTTGGAAAGCTCATGGGTTTGTATAGCACAAGGACAGGTTCGAGGTTCAAGGTCCGAGGTTCGAGGAAAAGCCTCACGCATGGAAGCTCGAACCTGGCGCCTTGAACCTCCAACCTCGAACCTAAGCTCTCTGCAACGTGAAGAGTGTAATTTCAGGCGGGCAGTTGAGACGGATGGGCAGGCCGACTGCGCCGATGCCGCGGTTAACGTAAAGCTGCATGCGGTCGAGGCGGAAGAGGCCCTCGACGTACTTCCGGCCGCCGAACGGCAGGATGACGGGGCCTATGAAAGGAAGGCGGACCTGGCCTCCATGGGAATGGCCTGAGATCATGAAGTCGACGAGGTGGCCGCGCGGGTGGGCGAGGACATCATCGGCGTAGTCGGGCGCATGACACA
>DASWCA010000077.1:0-8609 GCA_036390355.1 Acidobacteriaceae bacterium | reverse complement strand
CGCGCGACATCGCGGCTGCGGTTGGGTGGGTGTGTGGAGATTGCGTTTACGGAAGGTGACGACTTGCGGTTTCGGCGGGAGCAGATGTATCCCGAGGCGGGAGTGGTGTCGCATCCGAACGGGATGCGGTTTACGGCGCTTGGAGCGAATGGCGTGAAGGTGGCGGAGGAGGTTTTCTATTCGATTGGCGGCGGGTTTATTGTGTCGGAGGCGGAGCGGATTGCGGCAGCGGATGGGAGTGCGAAGTCGCCGCGGGTGGTGCCGTATCCGTTTCGCAGCGCGGAGGTGTTGTTGCGCATTGCCGGGGAGCATGGGCTGACCATTGCCGAGCTGGTGTTGGCGAATGAGTGCGCGTTGCTGAGCGATCCGGCGGTGAAGATTGTGCGGCCGGAGGTGGAGAACATATCCCAGGGGCTAAAGCCCCAAGTCAACACGGGCGCGCAAATGTCCTTGAGACCCGAGGCTGAAGCCTTGGGCTACCAGTCCGGACTTATCTCAGAAACGCATGCGATAGAACGAACGCTGGAAGATGGAGTCAAGGATTCAGTGTTGGCGTTGTGGCGCGCGATGGAGGCTTGTACCGAGCGCGGTATGGAGATCGAGGGCGTGCTGCCGGGCGGGTTGAATGTACGGCGGCGGGCGCCTCGGCTGGCGAGGCGGTTGAGTGGAGACGAGCCGGGTTCGAAGCAGGACCCGCTGAGCGCGCTGGATTGGGTGACCATGTGGGCGATGGCGGTGAATGAGGAGAACGCCGCCGGAGGTCGTGTGGTCACTGCTCCGACGAACGGCGCGGCGGGCGTGATTCCCGCGATCGCGCACTACTATTTGCGGTTCTTATGCGAGGGCTGCAGCGAAGCGGAGAAAGAGGCCGGGCTGCTGCGGTATTTTCTGACGGCGGCGGCGATTGGGATTCTTTATAAGGAGAACGCGAGCATCTCCGGCGCGGAGGTGGGGTGCCAGGGCGAGGTGGGCGTGGCGTGCTCGATGGCGGCGGGCGGACTGGTGGCCGCGCAGAATGGCGCGAATGCGCAGGTGGAGCACGCAGCGGAGATTGCGATGGAACACAACCTGGGGATGACGTGCGACCCGATCGGCGGGCTGGTGCAGATTCCGTGCATCGAGCGCAACGGGATGGGTGCGGTGAAAGCGATCAACGCGAGCCGCATCGCGATGCATGAGACCGAGGGGCACAAACTGTCGCTCGACCAGATCATCAAGACGATGTATGAGACCGGGATGGATATGCAGTCGCGGTACAAGGAGACGAGTCTGGCGGGGCTGGCGCTGAATGTCATTGAGTGCTGAGAGTGCGGCGGTCGTTCCGGTCAGATCGCCGGGGACGGGATTTGAAACTGAACCTGTGGTGGGGTCGTCTATCGCTTAGCGGATCGGGCCTTGATTCGCCGGAGGGTTTTCGGCGTGGGAAGGCCACCACTTTTCTGGGGTTGCAGAAGGTGGTTAAGTTACAATTCGAGTCCAATCACTCCCCCTCTTTCATTCGCATTCGAAGTCTGCGTTTGCTCTATGGGCCCCCGTACGAAAAGGAGACCATTCTCATGATCAGCTTTATGCGACTCGCTATGTGCGCGGTATTGGCCGCAAGCCTTCTGACGATGCCTGACTCGGCACAGGCTCAGAATCCAATTCAAGCTATCAAGGACGCCTTTAACAAGGCCAAGCAACAAGCGAAGCCGCCGGCGAAGCCAGCAGAGACGCCCGCGACGCCGGCGAACCCTTCAGCGGCGACGCCAACGCCGACCGCACCGGAGCAGCCCGCTGCGGAAGCACAGAATGCGGCCACGCCGTGGACGCCGCCGGCGGATGCCCCTACCGCGCCGGTGAAGCTCGACCCGTCGAAGATGCCGGATGTGGTGGGCGTCCGCCTGGGCATGACGGCCATGGAGGGACTGGCTGCGACGAAGAAACAGTACCCAACGGATATCTATCAGAAGCTGACGGCGACCTGGTGGCCCGAGACTCAGAAGCCGGACTACGGGTACACGGTGCTAACCTCCGCGCCGGGCAATGCGGCTGATGTGCACCTTTCGTTTACCGCGCCTCCGGGTCCGCAGTATGTTTGGCGGATCACCCGATTCACGAACCATATGAACATCAACCACTCCACCTTGCTGGCGGCCTTACGGGCGAAGTATGGGAAGGAGACCCTGGCGCTTCCCAACAACAGCTACCAGGCCGCAACGGACGACAAGCAGATCGCAGAGATGTACTGGCTCTTCAACGAGCGTGGCGAACGTGTGCCGCTGCCGCCGTCGACCGCCTTTGCGAATGGACGAGGCGTTATGGAATGCTGGACGGAAGGCAATCCCCAACCAGTGATGCCGGTCGACGCTGAGGACATGGAGAAGACAAAGTATCAGGCCTGGTGCGGTTCGATGGTGGGGCTGCATGTCACTACCACGGCCCTGGAGATTGTTCAGAACACCTTCACGGAGATGATCGATGCCCCGCTCGCCCTTCGGACCGCTCGCGCGGCCAAGGTCTTCCAGGCCAACGTTGCCGAGGAAGAGCGGAAGAAAGCAGTCGAGAAGTCCAAGACGGTGACGCCTGTACTTTGACCGGAGGCTGGGATGCGCAACTCTTTCGTGCGGAAGTCTAGTGTGATTTGCGCCAGACTGGCGGTCGCGGCAGCGATTCTGCTTTCGCCGCAGCTACGAGGTCAGACTGCATCGGCACCCGCGCAGCCGGGACCGACGGAGATCGCCGGCATCCGGCCGGGCATGACGGCCCAGCAGGCGTATGACGCGCTGAAGGCACATGCACACGGGGCAAAGATTGTCACCGAACGGCTCAGCATAAACGGCGTGTCCGAAACCCCGATTCCCGTTGGGATGGCGGTGATGATCCCGGATACGCTTCCGGCGGAGATCGTCACGGTCTGGCTGACGACGCCGCCGAGTACGCAGGTAGTGTGGGCGGTCGGGGAGACGATGAAGTACCCGGATGCGAACCAGATGCTGACAGAGTCGGTGCTGGGCGCGCTGCGCAAGAAGTTCGGCGCTGAGCAGACCGCGAACGGCGGTCCAACGCTCTACTGGACGTTCGATCGGCAGGGTAGCAGGCGGCCTGAGATTAATGCCGCCAGTTGCGTGACCTTCAACCTCAATGTGACCGATCCGAATGCGCCGACCTTCTCCATGGCGAGACCGCCGCTTTATGTACCAGTGCCACCCAAATCGCCCTGCGATCCGCTGGTGAGTGTCACAGGGCTGATGGAGGGTCCGAACAATGCTGACCGATACGTAACCCGCATTACGTTGATTGTGGTCGATCATGCGTTGGTGCGGAGTAACGCGGAGGCATATAACGTCTATCTTGCGAATGCCGCCGCGGCGAAGCAGAAGCAGGACCTCGATAAGGCCAAGGAGCAGAAAGCCCCGGTGTTCTGAAGGCACGGGGCCGGATGCGGATGCCTTTCGTGTGTGGCCTTGTGGCCGTGTGCGAAATTATTGAAACTTGCTCAGGCACTTTTCCAGAAGGCTCGCTCAGGGCACGAAGGCCCTGGCTGGTAAGGCTTTATATATCGGGCTTTCAGTCCTAGTCAGCTATTCCCTGCACCCAACCCAGGCCTTCGGCCCTGGCTGGTATATGGCGCGCTTTCAGCGCTTTTGCGTGATCGCCTGAGCTAACTTGATAATCATCTTTTGAAAATACCCGCCGACTATGCGGGATTGGTCTGCGCCGGATTGGGTGAATCGGGCGGACTCCGCCCTGGAACGGGATAACTCGACACAGGGCAAGGCGCATCGTACTAGGAGTCTCAACTGCGGACGTACGCGCGTCCTTTTGAAGTGGTCTGCTATGCCTTCGTTGCCGAAGTGCTGGACACCCGCCTTGGTCGAACTTCGAACAGAAATCAAAGAGAGAATTCTGTTTGCTGCGAGGGAGATCGCCGCCCGCGGTAAAGGAGACAAGATGCCTTCTGGTTTATCGTGCCCTCGTTGCAAGTGCGGAGCCGTTCACAGGTCACGCCGCAGAGGGGCCCTGGACTGGCTTATGTCGCTGATGAACCTCAGGCCAATGCGGTGTTTTACGTGCGAGAAGAGGTTCTATACCGGATATCTTTTCAGCAAGGACAAGCAGAGGCAGAAGGCGACTACGACTCGGCCAACGGTCGGGGAGACACCGCGAAGAGCGGCTTGAAACTGGTGCAAGCGAATCGCGCGTTTGCACTCGGTATGACGATTCTTGCGTAGCACTCCGGTATATCAACAAAAGCCAGCGTGGTGTCCCAGAAGTTCTCATCGTGAATGGAACGAGAGGACTGGCAACACCAAGGGCGAAATACGGGGATTCTTCGCTGCGCTCAGAATGACAAACGTAGAACAGAATGACAAACGTAGAACAATTGTGTCGCGAATTCTTGGGACACTAGCGTTCGATGGCGAGGGCGACGGAATTGCCCCCGCCGAGGCAGAGCGCTGCGATCCCGCGATGCACGTCGCGGCGGATCATCTCGTGGATCAGGGTGACGAGGATGCGGGCGCCGGAGGCTCCGATGGGATGGCCGATGGCGACGGCGCCTCCGTTGACGTTGACGCGGTCGGGCGGTGCGCCGAGTTCGCCCATGACAGCGATGGCCTGCACGCTGAAGGCTTCGTTGAGTTCGAAGAGATCGACTGAGTCGATACTCCAGCCTGCGCGGGTGAGGACCTTCTGAACTCCGGTGATCGGCGCGAGCATCACCCATTTCGGCGCGACGCCACTGGTGGCTTGCGCGCGGATGGTGGCCAGCGGCTTCAATCCAAGCGATGCAGCTTTCGCGGCGGACATGACGACGACAGCGGCGGCGGCATCGTTGACGCCGGGAGCGTTGCCCGCGGTTACGGTGCCATCGGGCTTGAATGCCGGGCGCAGAGCGGCGAGCGCATCGAGTGTTGCGTCGTCGCGGACGCTTTCGTCGCGCGAAAAGACGGTGGGTTCAGCGTCGCGTTTGCGACTCGATGAATTTGCAGGCAGAGTTACGGACGTGATTTCCACAGCGAAGCGGCCTTCGCGCGTGGCGGCGGAAGCCCGGCGATGCGATTCGAGTGCGTACGCGTCCTGCTGCGCGCGGGTGATGGAATACTTTTCGGCAACCAGCTCGGCGGTCATGCCCATGTGAAAGTCTTCGCAGGCACACCACAGGCCGTCGCGGATCATGGAATCGACGGCGATGGAGTCGCCCATGCGGAAGCCTTTGCGCGCGTGAGGGAGAAGATACGGCGCGTTGGACATCGACTCCATGCCTCCGGCGACGACGATCCCGGAGTTGCCGGTGGCGACGGATTGCGCTGCGAGCGCGACCGCTTTGAGGCCGGAACCGCACACCATATTCAGCGTCATCGCAGAGACGGAATCGTTGAGGCCACCGCGCAAAGCCGCTTGGCGAGCGGGGTTTTGGCCGAGACCCGCGGGAAGGACGCATCCCATCAGGCACTCGTCAACACTGGCTGAATCGATTGCGGCGCGCTTGACTGCTTCGCGCACGACGAGAGCGCCAAGCTCGGTTGCGGAGAAGCTGGAGAGCGATCCCTGGAATTTTCCGACCGGCGTGCGCACTGCGGAAACGATGACGATCTCTTGCGATTCATCGCGCATGACAACGTTCCTCCATCGAGGCCGTAGTATACGTTTTGCGTGCGGCATGTGGCTTACGGATCGATGCGTTGCGAGATTTTATGATGAGAAGAATGCTCATCGCAGCTGTTTTGTGCTCGCGAACATGCATCTCGCCGTTTTCCTGTTGCAAAAAAAGTTCACAAAACCATCGATTTTTCTTGACACTGAATTTCATCAAAACTATACCTTCGTTAGCTGCAATTTTCACTGTTGCAGCAGCGATGTCTAATCGATAGGGAGAATAGGCAAATGGCAACCAAGAAAGCAGCGAAAAAGGTAGTCAAGAAGGCAGCGAAGAAAGCCGCCAAGAAGAAGTAATCCAACCCAAGGCAAAGCAGAACGGGGGACGCTAAATGCGTCCCCCGTTCTGCGTCTACGCAGCACTGCTGTGCGCGGTTATGGCTTGGCCATGCCCTGCGGCGCGTTCTTTGGCGTTGAAAGATAGCCGGACACCTTGTTCTTATCGATGTTGTTCACGACAAGTTCGAAGAGGACCGGATCCTTGCCGGTGTAGAACTGGACGGGCTCATCGAGGTTCTTGTCCTTCTTCTCGATGTTGCGATCGTCCGCGCTGACGCTGAGCGTATAGCGCGAGTGCTTCTGGTCAACCTTCTTGAGTTGCACCTTGATGGTGGAGAGCAGCGTGGGCTGCGCACCCTTCTGCAGGGAGAACTCAAAGTAGTTACGGTCGCCCTTGTGCTTCAGCTCTTCGAGTTGATCGTGGTTGGTGGCGATCAGGCCGCTCATAACTCCGGCGTCTCCGACGACGCGCTGGAGCTGCGACTTGGTGGCCTCGAGGTCGCTCCTGGTCGTGGCCACGTCAGTCTTTACGCCGCCGACGTCCGTCTTTACGCTGGCGACGTCGGTCGAGACGGCGCCGATCTGCTTCTCGGCGGCCTGCTGTTTCTGGGCAAGCAGGGCGGTCTCGGCAGTCTGCGCCCTCTGTGCCAGCATGATGCTGGCGGCGCGCGCGTCAATCTGCTTCTGGGTGGCGCCGACATTCTGGCTGAGAGTCTCGGTGGTGGCAGCCATGCGGGCATTGGTGGCCTCGATGCGTTCGGCGAGGTCGGCGTTCTTCTTATCCGCGGCGGCGAGCTTCTGTTCGGTCGCGGCGATGTGATTCTGCAGGCCGTAGCACCATATCAGCGCAGCAAGTCCGAACACAGCCGCGGCAATGACCACTCCGATGAAGGCTCCCGAGGCGGATCGCTCGGCTATCACAGGTTCCGTATCGCTCATGTCGTTCATCCTCTCGAATCCGCGGTGCGGTCTGGCTGCTCACGCGCGGCAGGTTCTCAATTACGGGAAACTCTAGAAACGAATATAGCTCACCGGGCGCTGCGGCCGCGGGGAAATGGCCTGAATCCATCGTGACAGGGGTTTCGCCGCTGCGTTATAACCGTAATGTACACATTTCGCGAAGAAGGTCTGTCCATGTCCGCAGTTCTGCCAGTCAAGGGTCTTGAAGGCATCATCGCCACGAAGTCGTCTATCTGCTGGATCGATGGAGAAGCCGGCGTGCTCTCCTATCGTGGTATCGACATCCATGATCTGGCGGAGCACTCCAACTTCGAGGAAACTACCTATCTCCTTTGGTTTGGCAAGCTCCCGACCGCGGGGGAGCTGGCTGAATTCCGCAAGGAACTGGCGGCGACACGCACACTGAACTGGCGTATCTATGATTTCCTGCGCAGCGTTCCCCACGAGTCCACGCCGATGGAGGTGCTGCGCACTGCGGTGAGCCTGCTGTCGCTCTATGACCCGGACGAGAAGGATTCGACGCATGACAGCAATGTGCGCAAGAGCTACCGGCTGACCTCGCAGATCGCGATGATCGTGGCCATCTTCGACCGCATTCGCAAGGGCAAGTCGATCATCGACCCGGATCGCACGCTGTCGCACTCAGCCAACTTTCTGCGCATGCTGAACGGGGTGAACCCGTCGGAGACAGCGACCCGGGCGCTCGATGTAGCGCTGATCCTGCAGGCTGATCACGAGCTGAACGCGAGCACGTTTGCGGCGCGGGTGATTGCGTCGACACTCTCGGACATGCATTCGGCGATCGTGGGCGCGATCGGCGCGCTGAAAGGGCCGCTGCACGGCGGCGCCAACGCCGAGACGATGAAGCTGCTGTACGCGATCGATGAGGCAGGCGTAGACCCGACAGATTACGTGCGCCAGATGTTCGTGGAGAAGAAGAAGATTTCGGGCTTCGGCCACCGCGTGTACACGACGGAAGACCCGCGAGCGACCCATTTGCGCAAGATGTCCGAGGACCTGGGCAAGGCGGCCGGCAACAGCAAGTGGTTCGATATGTCGCGGAAGATCGAGCTGTTTGTGAAACAGGAGAAGAAGCTGAACGCCAACGTGGACTTCTATTCGGCCTCGACCTACACCACGCTGGGGGTGGAGATCGATCTGTTTACGCCTATCTTCGCGATCAGCCGCATCTCCGGCTGGGCGGCGCATGTTATCGAACAGCTCGACGACAACCGGCTGATTCGTCCGCGCGCGGATTACATTGGCCCGCCGTATCCCGAGCCGTATATTCCGATCGCGGAGCGGTAGTGCTTAGCGGGAAGATCGAGGAGCGATCGGTGTCAATTTCGCGGGCAAATCGTGCCCTGCTTTCATCCATCTCCGCGATTCTTGTCCTTATCACGGCACCGGCAATCCGGGCGAGTGCGCAGGCGGCTCCGCAGGCAGGAGCTCTACGGGCGGGAGTGCAGGGGGCTCCCCAGGCAGAGCTGGACGAGTTGGCAATTCTCAGCGCTGCTGTGACAGCCAACGACAGTGGCCCCGCGGGAATTGTCCCGTTGACTCGCGGATTCAATGCGTCGCTGGGCACAACTTCGCAGCACGATTCGATCAATGGCTGGTCCTCGCTGCTGACGCCGAATGTCGCGTACAGGCTGAACCGGCACTTCAGCTTCAGCGCGGGCACGCCAATCTACATCTATCTCGACGACTACGAAAATACGGGCACTACG
>DASWCA010000076.1:0-7753 GCA_036390355.1 Acidobacteriaceae bacterium | reverse complement strand
GATAACTCGCGAAGACGCCGGCCTTCTTCCACTTCTCGAACTGGGCAACGCCTTCGGTCTGCATAACGCTGCGAAACTTCGCCCGCGATTCAGGCTTGGCACGGTAGCTCGTGATCAGCGCGGTGGGTCCGTTGACTTCGGCCTGGGCGAGCACGCTATGAGAAGTCGCCGTACATAAGCCTGCAACGAGGAGAGTGAGAATTGTGTTGAGCTTCATCGAGCCTTCCATATCGATACTCGCAGCCGTTTCGGTTGTACTCCCACCGCAGGCTGCGCCGCGAAGGAGAAGACGAACAGTCTACCGGCCGCCGAGAGCCCATGCGGCGCAGGAATCGAAGAGCTTCAGGCCGTCAGGAATCAGCAAATCAAACTGGTCCGGCGCCAGACCAAAGAAGACGCGGCGCGATGGCATGACAAACTCATGGTCGCCATACACTCCCTTCTCATACGCAAAGATAAATCCCTTCTCCGGCTCTGCCGGCAGGAAGGCGATCACCTGTGCGGCCGGCAAAGGGCGCCCCCAGTTGTAAATCTTGATCGCATGCTTAACCGGCATAAACATTCCATTCGGAAATCCCGCCTGGATCGGATTGGGAGCATTCACCAGCCACAGAAAAGATTGCTCCTCCTTCTCGTCTTCACCGTAATCTTTTTGCGGTTCATAGCCGGTCATCCCAAGAAAATCGAGCAGCCAGGGCTTCAGAGTAAAAATCGGAACAATAGTCGTCCGGTAAGTGTTCGTCACGGTCTTGGCTTTGACATCGCTCGCAAGGAAGACAAGGTCATAGCCATCGGCCGCCGGAGGACTAATATCCGTCACCATATTCACGGCCATGCCGAGCGATTCAAAGTGCTTCTTGATGTTCGCATCTACCGCCGCGGTGGGACTTGGATTTGCCGCCACCAACAGCATCTTCTTACCTTTGAAGATCGGATTCGGCTGTTGGGCAGAAGCCACACAAGTACCGAGAACAATCAATGCCAATGATGCGATCTGTTTGATGTTCATGACACACTCCTCATCAAATTCCGGCCAGAGACACTACGCCTCCTGCCGCATACAGCCAGCACCGGCGCGCGGACGGGCGCCTTACTTTGCCGGCGGGCTAATCGTCCACAGAACAACCGCATCGAACAGGGTGTGGCCAGCTTCCGTCAGATCATCGAAGGCTGGGTTGTCAACAGGAAACATCGTGCGCCGGGCCGGCGCAACAAACTCGTCAGCCATGGCTGCCCCCTTCTCGAATCCGAAGATGGCCCGTTCATGTGTGGAGTTTGGCAGCGTCGCAATGATAATTGCCGACGGCGGCGGCGTGGCCCACTTCAGAACATCCGCTTCCTTGATGAACTTCACGTATCCATTCTTCAGCCCGGCTGCCATCGGGTGATTGGAGTTGACGATATCGAGGTAAGCCTCTGGTGGATCTTCGCTCTCTTTGGCCTCGCCATGCTCGCCGTAATCAAGATAACGGCGGCGCCCGGCCATCTTGAGCGTGTCGGCCATCAACCCCTCAAGACACATAAGCGGAATCTTCGCATCGCGATACTTGTTCGTCGTCTTGTACTTCGAGTTAGTTGCGGAGATCAGAATGAAATCTTCACCGTCGGCCACCGACTGCGGTTCGGTCTGGTCGGCCTCCTTGACGATGAAGCCGACCTCCTTGAGGTGCTCGACGATGTGATCATCCGACTCCTCGCCCTCGGGCGTATCCAACCGGCGGACGAACAGCGCCTTCTTACCCTTCGCAGCCTTCGCCAGTGCAGCCTTGGTCGCCGCCGGGTCGTATGGCCCCGGAGCCACAGGTTGGCTCAATGCCCAGCGTATGCTCGCATCGAAAAGCTTCTTGCCAACCCACCAATCGGCCATGTCCGGGTCCTTTTCCGGAAGACCGTGCACCTCGGTGAGGTAGTGAAACGTTGAGTCCTGAATATAGAAACCCACGCGTCGCGCCGGCGCGACGAAGCCGCCATACATGCTGACGCCCTTTTCGTACGTGAAGACACCCGCATGAGTCGGGTCACCCTCGGTGTTCACAATGATGTCCGCTCCGGCGGCCGGCTTGCCCCATCCAAAATTCTGAGGCAGCAGATATCCCGTGCCAAACAGTTGTGTCTTGCCGCCGAACTCCTTGACGATCGGATCCGTTGCGTTGGGAAAGTAGCCGTAGAGCATCGAGAATGAACGCGCGAAATCCTGCACGGCATCGACAGTCTCGAAGTCCACGTGACGCTCCGGGCCGGTCATCTTCATGTCCGGATAGTCGACCGTGTTCCACGTAAAGACAGGGACCGCGACGTCAGCATATTTGTCGGCAATCTCACGCGAATCAGCCGTCGACGAAATTACGACCAGATCCTGTCCGCTGGCCTTCGTTGCCGGATCGCCTTCGTTTGCCATGGTCACAACATAACCCTGATCCTCGAAATACTTCTTCACGGCGCCATCGTCGTTGATCTCGCCCTTCTCCGGTTCTCCGGCCACCAGGAGAATTTTCTTGCCCTTGGCCTGCGCCGGTGTCAATATCTGCTGCGCGCTCGCGATCACGCCACAGGCGAGCGCAGCCGTCAGCAGCGTGGAAACCATTTGTCTGCGTATCACCATGGGGTCACAACCTCATTCGTTTCGCTTAAAGATTCGTCAGTAGCCGGCAACAATGACGACCGGCAAGCCGGCGTTCATCGAGGTGACAAAGAGATGATGTGTCTTCTCGTCATAGGCGATTGAACCCAGGCCAGGACTCAGCTTGTACTGTCCGCCGATCGAGTAGTTGATATATGCGTTCATCCGGATGCCGGAGAGCGTGCCATCTTCCTGCGCGACAAATGCAGCCGCCTTCCATTGCCCCTTTCCTTGCGGCAACCACGCAAACGTTTCGTGCGCAGCGCCAATGCCTCCTTTGAGCTCGATGAAGGTGAAGCCCGCGTCAGTGTCGACGATCTCGATCGTTCCGTCCGCACAAGTCACGAAAAGCCTGCGACCCTTGGTATCCAAGGCGAGACCGGTGGGCTTGTTTCCAGTCTTCATCGGATAGTCGCCATCGTTCTTCATCGTCTCGTGATTCAGGACATGCACGACATTCGCGGCCGGGTCGGCAACGTACACGTGGCTCATGTTTCCGCAAACGACCTGGCCTGTGCCCGTGACAATCTTTCCGCTCTTAAGCACCTTGTTGGTATCCGCATCGATCGTCGCCAGCGATCCGCCTGCACTGACCACCTCGACCGTCTTCGCGTCGACGTCATAGCAGAGCGAAGATGGGCCTGCGGCATCCAGCTTAATCGTGGCGACCGGCTTCATATCTGCGAGCGAGAACGCGATAACATGTCCAGCTTCATCGCTGGCGAAACCTTTGGTCGAAGGCGCTTTCTCTTCGCCGTTCGTTGCCGGGATCAGGAGCACGTCCTGCGCCCCTTTCAGACCAGCGATCGTTGCGGTCGGCGCTCCCGTGTCGGCGTTGAGGACCACTATCCCATCCCCGGCCGCGACAAAGAGGCGGCGCGCGTCGCTATCGACCGCTATACCCTTTGCGGACGACCCTGACAGTTTGTACTCGCCAATCGCCTTGTACACCTGAGCCTGCGTGACCCCAGCCAGTAACACGCAACAACTCAGGGAAGATCGAAGTAAACCAGTCATAGCAACCGCCAGAAACAAATTTGGAAGCGATGCCAATGTAGAGTTACCTAAATCGCAATGTCAATGGGTTTTCGCGTGAAAACCCAACAATGAAGGGACTTTTATGTGGGCTTCATCATTTGCATAAACGTGTTTTCAGAAAGCAAATTTCAAGTCGGCGCAGAATAAGGCGCAGTGGCGTAGCCGAGCGAGAACCCTGCCGCCGTATCAAAAGTTAATTGAACTTCATCTCGACTTCAGACGTTACACGTGACGTCCCAAATACCATCTCGCATGCCGCCGAATCTTTGAATTCCACGCGGTTGCCGCAGATTGGGCCTAAGATGGATGAACTCACAATCATGGAGTACCGCTAATGACCAAGACATCTGTTGTGAACGAGACGGCGAAAACCGAGACGGCGAAACAGACCGTGCTGGGACGAGTCACTGCGTTCTTTGTCTACGTCTTTGAGAACATCATGCCGGACCCCTATGTCTTCGCCGTGCTGCTGACCTTCCTCGGAGCGCTGATGGCCTGGAAGTTCGCTCCGAATGCTACTCCGGCCAGCATCGTTGCGGCTTGGTACGCCGGTGTCTTTACCATCTTCACCTTCGCCTTCCAGATGGTAATCATGCTGGTGGCCGGCTACGCGCTGGCCACCTCGCCTGCGGTGCATAATGCGCTGGGAAAGATCGCCTCGCTTGCGGAAACGCCAATGCAAGCTGTCTCGCTGACGTTATTTGTCAGCCTGATCGCCTCGTGGCTCAACTGGGGCCTCGGTCTCGTCACGGCGGCATTGCTCGCACGTGAAGTTGCCAAGCGCGTTCGCATCGACTTTGGCTGGCTCGTCGCGGCCGCGTACAGCGGCTTCGTTATCTCGACCGAAGGTCTGTCAGGATCCATCGCGTTGTCGCAAGCAACCCACGGTTCTGCGCTCAACATCGTCGAAAAGGTCACGGGCCAGGGTCTGCCTCTCACTCAGACCGTGTTCACACGCTTCAACCTGATCCCTATTGCGGTGCTCCTGGTCGTTTTGCCAATTCTCTTCCGTTACCTTGGGCCCACCGCGGCGCACACGGTTGTGGCCGATCCTGAGCGGTTGCGCGCGGAAGACCAGGCAAGAACCCCGCCCGAAGCGGCGGACACCTTCGGCGCAAAGCTTGACCATGCCTGGATCCTCAATCTCGGCCTCGCTGCCTTTGGCATCTTCGCCCTCGTTCTGGAACTGAAGCGCACCCACGGTTCGATTGATCTGAATCTCGTCATCATGGCGCTGGTGTTGCTGGGCCTGCTGCTCCATTGGAGACCGACCGCATACATTGGTGCCGTCAAGCATGCGGCGCGCATCACGGGACCGCTAATTCTGCAATATCCGCTCTATGGCGGACTCATGGGCATCATCACTACGACGGGCCTTGCCGCGGTCCTCTCCAAAATTTTTATCGGTTTCTCAACCGCGCATACGCTTCCATTCTTCACCTACCTCACATCGCTGGTCATCACGCTGTTCGTTCCTTCAGGAGGCGGACACTGGGCTGTTCAGGGACCGTTCGCGATTCCCGCAGCCGTGAAACTGCACTCCTCTTTAGCCGGAACGACTATGGCCGTTGCCATGGGCGAATCTGTAGCCAACATGCTGCAGCCGTTCTTCGCGCTGCCCATTCTGGCCATTGCAGGAATCAAGATGCGGCGGATGATGGGTTTCATGGTCATCACTTTCCTCATCTCGCTCGTCGTGTTCGGAACGTCGCTATTGACGCTTATTCCGCAGCAGTGATCGCACTTTCACTGTCACCTCAGGTCGTTTGATAGCGCGGCTGTTTTCGCCCCTCGTTGGACTCTTCCGTGATGGCGGGCGTCGCGGGAGGTGGAACGAGCGGAAGTTCTACGATCACCGTCGATCCTTGACCCAGCGTACTTGCAATGGAAACCGTCCCATCGTGGGCGGAGACAATTGCCTTGACGATTGCGAGGCCGAGGCCAACTCCGCCGGCGCCGCGGCTGCGCGCAAAATCCGCACGATAGAAGCGCTCGAAAACGTGGGGCAGTACCTCCGGCGCGATCCCTACGCCTTGATCGGTGATCTTCAGGACAGCATTTGAGCCTGAGGCGAAGACAGTCACATCGACTCCTCCGCATGAGACCTCCGGTAAGACCGACTCCGGAGAGGTCTCGTTGATCAGCGTGTACTTGATGGCGTTATCGATGAGGTTCACGAGAACTTGTTTGATACGCATCGGCGCAGCGTGTATGAAGACGTCACGATCACACAAGCAGGTCAGCGGCAGGCCCTTCTCTTCCGCCAGAAGCTTCATATGATCCATAGTGGTCCTTACCAGCGTCGATAGATTGAGCACCTCCATGTCCAACCGCTCGCTTCCGGCATCGAGCCGCGTGATCACCATCAGACTATTGACGATGCGCGACATGCGGTCAATCTCGTCCAACGTACTGATGAGGTTTTCAACCGCCTGCGCGGGAAGGTCCTCGATGCGCAACATCTCCTCAAGTTCGCCCCGCATGATCGTGAGCGGCGTTCGCAGCTCATGAGAAGCATCGGCCGAGAACCGATGGTTGTGGCTCAGCGCCTCTTCAAGCCGATCGATCATCCCATTGAGCGAGTGAGTCAGACGCTCGAGCTCGTCTCCCGTGGGGATTACGGGCAGCCGTTCTCCCAGCTCCTTGCGGCCAATGTTCGCCGCTTTGTCTGTGAGTACGATGAGCGGACGAAGCGGCTGCTTCATCAGAAAATAGCCGCCGACCGCCGCCGGAATGAGAATAAGTATCGTGGCGGCGATGAGTATCTTTGTGAGGGACCGCATCGTTTGTTGCAGCGAGTACAGCGATGTTCCAGCCTCTACCTCGATGATGCGTCCATCTGCCGTCTGAAAGGGTAGAAAGTAAGTCAACACTTCGCGCCCTTCAATCGTCTGCCGACGGAAGGTACCGTCCGTGGATAGAGTCGGAAGAGCGATATCGCCGATTTGAAACGGTCCGCGAGAAGTGTCCGCGCCAGACGCACCCGGAAGTGCGATGCGTCCGATCTGAATCGATGGATCGAGCATATCGTCGGTCTGATAGAGCACCTTATCGCCAACAGAGAGACGGACGTAGTGATCAGTTGGGCTGGATGCGTAGGACTCGCGCACCTCCCCCAGAACCCATGCATCCCCCTTCGCCGGCAGCTTAGCCAGAAAATCGTTCGCAATGGTATGGGTGGTACCGATGAGCGCCCGCTGCAACGACACCTTCATGTAGGTGCGAAGGCCCAGGTAGGTGCCGATACTGAACACCACCAGCGCAACCGCGAGCAGGCCGACATACCAGGACGTAGCACGGGCTCTCAGAGAAAACCGGTACCCGCGCCTGGGAATGCGAATCATGCGGCGTTTTCGGAGCGAATCATATATCCCGTCCCACGGACGGTGCGAATCATCTTGTGATCCGTACCCTCATCGATCTTGCTGCGAAGGTGACGGACGTAGACATCCACGATGTTCGTGATGCCGTCGAAGCTCTGGTCCCAGACATGCTCGATGATCATGTTGCGTGACAGGACGCGGTCCGGATTCTGCATCAGGTACTCCAACAACGAGTATTCCTTGGCCGTAAGTTCGACTCGCTTGCCGCACCGCTTGACCTGTTGAGTCAGGCGGTCAAGTTCCAGGTCGCCGATGCGCAAGGTACTCGAGCGGTTCACCGGACCGCGCCGCAGGAGTGCCTTGACCCGCACCAGAAGCTCCGCGAAAGCGAACGGCTTGGTGAGGTAGTCGTCCGCGCCGATCTCGAACAGCTTCACCTTATCGTCAACCGAGTCGCGCGCCGTCAGTACGAGAATCGGGACGTATTGATTGGTCCGTCGAATGCGTTGCAGGACCTCCACGCCCGAGAGGCTGGGCAGCATCAGATCCAGCAATACCAGGTCATACGGGTAAGCCTCTGTGAACTCGAGCCCTTCGCGGCCGTCGGAGGTGACGTCCACCGCGTAACGCTCCGCGGTGAGGCCACGCTTCACCAGGGCTGAAACCTTCGGCTCGTCTTCTACAAGAAGTATCCGCATTGCGACTCATATTACCCGTTTGAGGGGTGAAGCACTCCTGAAGCAAAAATGAAAATCAATTTATGTTGGCCCGG
>DASWCA010000075.1:0-4932 GCA_036390355.1 Acidobacteriaceae bacterium | reverse complement strand
TTCATACGGGCCTCAGGTCCTAATTCCCAATTGAAGAAGCACTGCCTCTTCCACTCTTGTCATTTCCTGGTGAGTGATCTGAGTGATCCTCTTCTGAAGTCGAAGCTTACTGATAGTCGTTAGTTGATCGCTCATGGCTTTGCTCGTTTGCCGATTGATCTGGACGAGCACCTCGCCTGGATAGAGCCGATCGATCTTCGAACTGAGAGGCAGTACGATCAGCCGGTTGAGCACGGCATTTGCGGCATCGTTGCTGAGAATGATGGCAGGGCGGGTTTTCTGCACTTCGCCGCCGACCGACGGATCGAAGGAGACCCAGAAGACTTCACCGCGCTTCGGATGAATCGCCAACGAGCGCCTCCGACCATTCCATCGCTTCTGCCTCGCGTTCCGCGTCTGCGGCCATGGCGCGATAACCTTCGAGCAAAGTCTTGTATTCACCTTTCGACAGGCTCTTCGCGGTTTCTACCAGAGTGTCGGCGATCTCAGAAGGAACGATGAACCAAGTCGGATTCGAGCGTGAACTCGGTGTTCCCACGCCAGGCTTCGACACTTCACCGTTCCATCGGATGCCGACGGCGTCTGACCCATCGAACTTGAGTTTTGCGATCGACCAACTTCCTTCTTTAGGCCCTTTGTCGAAAATGACCTCCACATCTTTCACTCGGTCCTTCGGCGATCTGACAGTGGACGGATTTGTGTATCCCATAAGTACCTCCTGATCCATTATCCGATACATACGTACGTACGTCAATTCCTCAGCGGCTTGCCGGTCTTCAACGTAAAAGCAATCCGCTCCTGCGTCTTCTTCTCTCCGCACAACGACAGAAACGCCTCGCGCTCGACATCCAGCAAATATTGTTCGCTGACCAATGTGCCCGGCGTAACCTTGCCACCGCACAGCGCATACGCCGCCCAGTTCGCCACCTTCATGTTGTGGTCCGAGATGTATTCCCCTTCGCGCATGCTCCACACCGCAAGCTTCAAAGTGGCCAGCACGTTCTCTCCGGGCACGGGAACATCGGTGCGAGGCACAATTGCGGAGTAGCCCGCGTCGGCAAGTTCGCGCGCGTGCGTGCCGGCATCGGTAAGCAGCCGCGCGCGGTTCATCGTAATGGTGTCCGCCGGCTTCAGAAAGCCGAGCGCTCGCGCATCCGCAGCCGAAGTAGAAACCTTGGCCATCGCGATCGTTTCAAAGCTCTTTCGGAGTGCGTCGAACGTGGCCGCATCGTCGCTGCGAACTCCCGGCCCGGCCTCTATCGCGCGCAGCAGCATCTCCTTGCACCCGCCGCCGCCGGGGATCAGCCCGACGCTGCTCTCCACCAGGCCCATGTAGAGTTCCGCGTGGGGATGCCGCTCCGCCGCATGCAGCGCAACCTCCGTGCCGCCGCCCAGGCACATCCCGTAGGGCGCGACCACAACCGGCCGCGGGCAGAACTTGATCGCCTGCGTCATGTTCTGGAACGCGCGCACGGCCAGGTCGACGTCATCCCATTCCTGGTCCTGCATCGCCAGCAGGAGCTGCATCAGGTTCGCGCCAACCGAGAAGTTCGTGCCCTCGCCGGTAATCACAAACGCCTCAAAGTCCGCGACCTGCTGGCTTGCAGCCTTCAGCGTCTGTGTAATTAGCGAGACGATGTCGTCGCCCAGCGCATTCATCTTCGAGTGCAACTCAATCGCCGCGACCCCGTTACCAAGATCGATCACCGACGCGCCCGCATTCTTCCGCACAACGCCGCGTGCTTTCTTGATGACGCCGAGACTCGCTGTACCCTCCGGCTCGACTACCGGCTTATACGCGCCGCTCGCCGGATCGAAGAACAGCCGCCCCGATGGCACCAAAGCATCGTCCTTGTACCACGTTTCACCGGCCGTCAGCAGCTTCTCCACATTCGCCGCAACCGGCTGCCCCAACGCGCGCATCTTCTCCGTCGTGGCCCGCACCCCAGCCGCGTCGAACATCTCGAACGGGCCAAGCTCCCAGTTGAAGCCTGTGCGCATCGCGGTATCGATCTCAGCAACACTATCTGCAATCGGGTGAGGCTGAGGGGGAAGGCGATTCGCTGCGTAGGTAAAAAGCTCGGTCAGCAGCGGCCAGTAGAAAGCCTGAGCCTTATCCTTCGTCGCGGCTGTTCCGCCTGCCGCGGCGCTATGCAGCAGTTGCGGAATGCGCGCCGCGGTCAGCTCGACATTCTTCGCCATGTCGAGCGCCGCGAACTTCGGCCGCTCGCTCGCCCGGTATTCCAGCGTCTTCCAGTCCAACGCCAGCCGCACATCGCGCCCCTGCTCGTCCTTCCCGGCCTTCTTGTAGAAGCCCTGCTGCGCCTTGTCGCCCAGCCACTTGCGCTTCGACATCTCGGCCACAAACGCCGGCAGCGCCACATCCGCACGCTCATCCCCGATGCGTTCGGCCTTCGCCGCAAAATTGGTTGCGACATGCGCCAGCACGTCCACGCCCACCAGGTCGCCGAGCCGGAAAGTCCCCGTCTTCGGCCACCCCAGCGCCGCTCCGGTTAGCGCATCCACCTCTTCAATCGTGAGCCCCTGCTCCATCATCAGCCGGATCGCGTTCAGCATCTCGAACGTCCCAACGCGGTTGGCGATGAAGTTCGGTGTATCGTTCGACCGCACCACCGCCTTGCCCAGCCGCTGGTCGCAGAAGTGGCTGACGACAGCGATGTCCGCGGCGTCGGTCTCCGGAGTCGCGATGATCTCCAGCAGCCGCATATATCGCGGCGGATTGAAGAAATGCGTCCCGAACCAGTGCCGCCGCAGCTCCTCCGGCATCCCTTCCACGATGCTCGCCACGGGCAGCCCGGAGGTGTTCGTCGTAATGATCGAGCTAGGCTTTCGGTGCTGTTCCACCTTCGCCAGCAGCGCGCGCTTGATGTCCAGATTTTCCGCGACGGCTTCGATGATCCAGTCGCAATCGGCGACCAGCTTCAGGTCGTCGTCGAAATTGCCGGGCGTTATCAGGCGCGCAGAGTCAGGCGCAAAGAAAGCCGCCGGCTTTGATTTCTTCAAGCCCTCCAGCGCAGCTAGCGCCAGCTTGTTCTTCGCGGTGGGGCCTGCATCGGCTGGCGTGCCGGGCGGCATAATGTCCATCAGCACCACCGGAACACCGGCATTGGCAATGTGCGCGGCGATCCGCGACCCCATCGTCCCTGCGCCGAGCACCGCGACCCTGCGAATCTGCTTCATGGCCTGACTGGACCCTTTCGTGCCGATGCGGTCACACCTGAACTCATGGGCGTCGCTCCTCAGCGCGAAAACTCCGTTCCGGGGCAAGGCTACCGAGTGACCTTCAATCCGTCAAGTAAACCTCACCTGACAAACAGGTTAGATGTTCCGAAACGCCGCGCGAACCGATTAATTGGCCGTGGCCTTCTAACTTCAGACAAGTCTAAACGCCGCTCGTCACAAATTGATGGATCGGTTGCGTCGCTGGCGGAGCCTGGGCGGCGATCCAGTATGGTTATCCAGTATTGTTAATGAGCTGGCTTGATTTTTGCTGGAGGGTCTTTCGTGCGAATGAGTCGTCTGCTCGCCGTGTTACTGGCGCTGGTAGCGTATACGGGAACTGCGGCGCGAGCCCAGGATCTCGCCGAGTTTGAGAAGCGAACGACCGTCAAGGTGCTTCCAAATGGCCTCACGCTGATCGTTTGCGAGCGTCCCGAAGCCCCGGTCTTCAGCTTTTACACGCTGGTCGACGCCGGTTCGGCGGACGACCCGCAAGGCGCCAGCGGCCTCGCCCACATGTTCGAGCACATGGCTTTCAAGGGCACCGACCAGATCGGCACCACCAACTACCCGGCAGAGAAGCTCGCACTGGCCAAAGTTGAAGCGGCCTATGCAGCGTACGACGGCGAATACCGCAAGCGCGTCGGCCAGGATCCGGCCAAACTTGCCGAGCTCAAGAAGGCCTTTGAGGTTGCACAGGCCGCCGCGCAGAAATTCGTCATCCCCAACCAGTTCGCGGAACTAGCCGAGCAAAACGGCACCGTCGGCATGAACGCTTCAACCGCCGAAGATTCGACCCAGTACTTCTGGAGCATGCCTTCCAACCGGCTCGAACTCTGGGCCTATATGGAGAGTGCGCGCATCGGCCATCCCGTCGAGCGCGAGTTCTACAAAGAGCGCGACGTGGTGCAGGAGGAGCGCCGCATGCGCATCGACTCCGCTCCCATCGGCGCAATGGTGGAGCAGTTCCTCTCCACCGCCTACGTGGCGCATCCCTACGGCCGCTCCGGTGTCGGATGGGAGAGCGAGATCAGCCAGGTCACCGCGACCGAGGCCGAAGCCTTCCACAAAAAGTATTACGTTCCGGCAAACATCGTTGTCGCGGTCGTCGGCGACCTCAAAGCCTCCGAAGCCATGCCGATGCTGACCAAGTACTTCGGCCCAATTCCCGCCGGACCCAAGCCCGAGCCGATGACCACCATCGAACCGCCACAGTTCGCCGAGAAGTCCGTCGTCATCCGCGAGGCGACGCAGCCCTTCTACCTCGAGGGATATCATCGCCCCGACTATCGCGATCCTGACGACTCGGTCTACGACGCCATCACCGACATCATCTCCAATGGCCGCACTGCGCGCCTCTACAAGAGTCTCGTGCGCGACCAGAGAATAGCCGCGGACGCCGAGGGATTCAGCGGCTTTCCCGGACAGAAGTACCCCGGCCTCTTCGCCTTCTACGCCATCCCAGTGCCGGGCCACACGCCCGACGAGATGCGCGACGCCATCCACAAGGAGATCGACAAGCTCAAAACCGCGGAGGTCAGCGACGAGGAGCTCCAGATGTTCAAGACTCGCGCCCGGGCCAGTCTGCTGCGGGGGCTCGCCGACAACGAAGGGCTGGCCCACGAACTCGCCGAATATCAGACCCGCTATGGCGACTGGCGCGAACTCTTCCGCGAACTCGACCGGATCAAC
>DASWCA010000074.1:0-10824 GCA_036390355.1 Acidobacteriaceae bacterium | reverse complement strand
AAAAAGGTATCGCGAATCGTTACAGAACAATCGCGAGAACATTCTCCTCTCCAAAGAACTCGTCACCATTCATACGGCGGTCCCCATCGAGTTCTCCGTTGACGACATGCGTACCCAGCCAGTCGACAACGCAGCCTGCCGTGAACTCTTCTCCGAACTCGAGTTCACGACCTTGCTCAAGGAACTCGCGCCCGCGTCCGACACTACCGCCCTCGACTTCAACCTGAAGCCAAGCGCAGCCGAAATCGCCGCGCTGCTCAGCGAAGCGCGCAAGTCTTCCGGCTTGGCCATCGCCATCTTCGAAGACGCCCGTGCTATCGCCGAAGAGATCGCTGCCGAACCTGACGCGGAAAATCCAGAAGCCGAGCCCGAACCCGCCGCCGCCGAGACCATGGACCTATTCGCGCGCCCGCAACAAGAAGCCCGGGTGCCCCATTCATCGCAGCTTCATCGCGATGAGTGGGATGTAAACTCTCCATCAACCTACGACCCCGCCTGCCGCCTTGGCCTCTCCGTCGACGGCAGCTCCGCCATCGAGGTCGCGCTCGATGCCCCTGGCCTTCGCGCCGCGCTCGAAGACGCAAGCCTGCCCAAGCAGGTACACGACCTCAAAGCTGTCCTCCGCGCCTTCGCTCCGCATAACATCGCGCTGCGCGGCGTCGACACCGACGTGATGCTCGAGAGTTATCTCGTCAATCCAACGCACGCCTCGCACACGCTGCCGGATATCGCGGCACGCTCCACCAACCACGCTCTCATCCATCAGCCCACCAAGACGAATCCGAACGACCCCAAGCGCCTCGCCGAAGCGGCCGCTGCAATCGTTCGCCTCGCGCGCGTCTTTGAAGAGCAGATGGCCGAAAGCGACGCGACGCCCTCGACCACCACTGCGAGTTCCGGCCCCATCCAGACCGCGCCCCTCAAGCACATTTACGAGACGATGGACCTCCCGCTCGTCCCCGTTCTCCTGCGCATGGAGCAGGCCGGAGTCCGCATCGACTCCAGCGTGCTCTCCGCCATGTCAACGCGCCTCGCCGTCGAGATGGACACCCTCGCCGAGCGCATCTACAACGACTCCGGCCAGCGCTTCAACATCAACTCGCCCAAGCGACTCGGCGACGTTCTGTTCAACAAGATGCTACTGCCCAAGCCCCTGAAGTACGGCAAGGGCAAGGTCATCTCGACCGCGCAGGACGTGCTCGAAGAACTCGCCGAACATCATCCTGTCCCCGCGCTCGTCCTTGAATACCGCCAACTCGCCAAGCTCCGCTCAACCTATCTCGACTCGCTGCCGAACCTCGTCGATGCCGAAGGCCGCGTGCACACGACCTTCAACCAGGTCGGCACCGCGACCGGACGGCTCTCATCGACCAACCCAAATCTGCAGAACATCCCCGTCCGCACCGCACTCGGCCGCGAGATTCGCGCCGCCTTCATTCCCGCGCCCGGCAATCTGCTGATGTCCGCCGACTACTCTCAGATCGAGCTCCGCCTGATGGCCCACTTCTCTCAGGATCCGCTTCTCCTCAACGCCTATCGCACGGGACAGGACATCCACACCCTCACAGCTTCCGAAGTGTTTGGCATTCCTGTAGCGCAGCTCGACAAAGAAACGCGCAACCGCGCCAAGGCCGTCAACTTCGGCATCGTCTATGGCATCTCGCCATTCGGCCTCGCCGCGCAGTTGAACATCGAACAGAAGATCGCGAAGACGTACATCGAAACCTACTTCGAGCGCTACGCCGGCGTGCGCTGCTTCATCGACGAGACGCTAGAAACCGTGCGCCGCGAACAGGCCGTGCGCACGTACTTCGGCCGCGTCCGACCCATCCCCGACATCCAGTCGCGCAACCCAAACATGCGCGGCTTCGCAGAACGCACCGCAATCAACACGCCGCTGCAAGGCACCGCCGCCGACCTCATCAAACTAGCCATGCTCAGCATCGACGCGGCCATCCTGCAGCGCAACCTGCGCTCGCGCATGACCCTCCAGGTCCACGACGAACTGCTCTTCGACGTAATCCCCAGCGAGGCCGAAGAACTCCGCACCCTCGTCCAGCACGAGATGGAACACGTCGCCGAATTCAGTGTCCCCATCGTAGCCGAAGTGGGCCTAGGCCCCAACTGGAGGGATATCAAGTGAGCAATATGAGTATCGAAGGCTTTGACAAATCTCAAACTATGCTGGCAGGGGAATTTCTTACCCTTGGTCACCTGCTTAAGCGCGGATATCAAGCGTCCGTCACCTTTGGAAACGCTAAGTCGGTCGATATACTTGCCTATAATCCCAGAACCGACTGGAGCTTTGCCGTTCAGGTCAAAGCCCTTAGAAGACCAAATTGCTTTCCAATCAAGAAGGAAGGAGTCTCAGCAAATCACATCTATGTCTTCGTGATTCTTAATGAAGGCAGCAGGCCTGAACAATTTCATATTGTGAAGGGTGAACACCTCCTCTCGGACGTGAACCACTCTGGGGTGGCTCATACACAAACAACCAAACTGTGCCCGCGATCAATTACGGTCCGCTGAAGAAGTTTCTCGATAATTGGACCGCCTTCGAATGTTGAGAGCGTCTGCGGTCCTCTTGCCTCGCTTCCGCTAGAAAATTCTTAACATCCGAAAAGAGCCCCGATATGGCAATCGAGAAGATCGAAACGCCACAAGACATTTATCAGCTCAAGGTCACTCTGCGCTTCACCAATCCGCCCATCTGGCGCCGCCTGCTGGTTCCCGCGACTCTGACTCTGGCACAGCTACACGACGTTCTGCAAACCGCGATGGGTTGGGATAACGGCCACATGCACGAATTCCGCATCGGCGACCGGCACTTCGGGACACCCGACCCTGAAGACCAGTTCATGGGAGTGCCACCGGTAGAAAGCGAGCGCGTAGCGCGTCTCTCCAACGTGCTGCAGAAGCCCCGGGCCAAGGTTACCTACACATATGATTTCGGCGATGGCTGGGAGCACTCGATCGTCCTGGAGAAACGGCTAGTAGCGGACCCGGAGGCCAGCTATCCAGTTTGCACCGATGGCCAGCTTGCCTGTCCGCCGGAAGACTGCGGGGGCATCCCCGGATACTACGGCCTTATCGAGGCCATCGCCGACCCCGGCCACGAGCGTCACGAGGAGATGACCGAATGGGTCGGCGAAGACTTCAACCCCCAAGCCCTTTCGGTGGAGAACGTCAACCGGATGCTCTCACCTACTCGCCGTCGCAGCAAAACCTCCAGAATCTAAAACTGGTTTTCTCAACTGCGCAGACTTGCCGAAAGAACACCATGCCTACCCCAAAGACCGCCATCCTGCTCATCGACTGCTCCGACCGCAAGGGCATCGTCGTCACCATTGTTAATTTCCTCGTGCAGCGCTACGACGTCATCTTCGCCTGAGTCAGTTCACCTTTGATTCCTCGGCAATCGTCTTCCATCCAATCAAAACGCGCTCGGAATCTCACCAGCCCTGAGCAACCACACTGCGCCCTTGCGCTTTCTTACATAGTGATCGCAATGCTCACCAGGAGAATTCCCATGCTGCGCTTCACAAAACTGCTCTCCGTTCTAGTTGTGTCCTTTGCGCTCAACGCCACCGTCGCTCGCGCCGACACCATCGATCTCTTCACATTTCTCAGTCCTCAGATTACCGGCCCCCTCACAGCTTCCATTTCTGCGTCTCCCACGCCGTCTTCCACTGTCGCTGGCACCTCGTTCACTCTTTCCTCGGTCTCCGCGACTTTCGAAGGCCAGACGCTTACCGGGCCGGTAACGTTTTTTACCGCGGGAGGGGCCGGCGGAGGTGGCACTATATTCTCCGGCCCCTTACTCTTCAGCGGTCCAGTAACGTCACCAACGTTCCTTCTCGGCACATTTACACTCAGCGGCCTTGCCGACCTGGGCAATGGAGGTCTGCAGACTGTAACCGGAAGCCTTACAATTTCGCAGTTGCCTGGCGCGGTTCCCGAACCGTCGCCGCTGGCGCTCACGTTGACGGGCGCTGGAATCCTTGCCGCCATGTTGTTCCTTCACAGGCGGCACAGCTTCTCCCTTCCGCAGACCGGAGCCAAGCTGATCTGTTAGCTTGTTGCGATGAACCCGGACAGCACGCGCGACCAGTTCAAGCTGCGGCGTTTTGTAGACGCGCAGGCGCACGTGTTTGACCAGGTGCTCACCGAACTGCGCGAAGGCCGCAAACGCAGCCATTGGATGTGGTTCATCTTCCCGCAGATTGCCGGGCTGGGATCGAGCGACATGGCGCAGCGGTTCGCCATCTCAGACCGCGAAGAAGCCCTCGCATATCTGCAGCACCAGACGTTAGGACCGCGACTCCGGCAATGCGTGGACCTGGTCAACCAGGTCTCCGGGCGCGCTATCGACCAGATCTTCGGCTATCCGGACAATCTCAAGTTCCACTCGTCGGTCACGCTGTTTGACACCGTCGCACCGGACGAAGAAGTCTTCCGCACCGCACTGCAGAAGTACTTCCATGGCCGGCCAGACTCCGCCACGCTGGCTCTCTTATAGCTCGATCGCTAGCTAGGCCTGTTGTGCGGTCGTCGGGACCACAGCTTCGATCTGTGCCGGGTGAACGGGCCGCCTCTTGAGCGAATACATGCGCTGGTCGGCAAGCCGCAACAACTTCGTCGCATCTTTCGCGTCCCTCGGATAAATGGCGTATCCAAAGCTGGCGCCGACCTGCATTGGCTCGTCGTTGACCGTGATGGGACGCTCGAGCGCGCTCCGCAGAGAGTCCGTGAAGCGCTCGACAGCGCTCTCGTTGGGCATGTCCGTCGCTACGATGATGAACTCGTCGCCGCCAAGCCTTGCTACCGTGTCCGAAGCCCGTATGCTCTTGCGCAGCGTCGCCGAGACCTCGCGCAGTACCTGGTCCCCCGCAACGTGCCCAAGCGTGTCGTTGATCTTCTTGAAGTCGTTGAGGTCGAGGACCACCAACGCCAGGCTGCTGCTTCGCCGGTCCGAGTACTCGATCGCATGCGTCAGCCTCGCCGCGAACAGCCGACGGTTGGGCAGACCCGTCAGTTCATCGTGCAGCGCCAGCCACTCGTTGTTCGAGACTTGCTCTTCCAGCATCATCAGGATCATGCCGATCGAAATCAGCGATTTCTGCATGTTCCATATATGCGAGGCGATATCGGCGTAGGCTGCGCGCTGCACAACCCACGGATGCAGGAAGAAGCACAACGCCCAGATCGAGAAGCCGGTAACAATCGCCAGCCGGCCCGTGCTCTTGCGTTCCAACCGCCGCTCAAAATTTATCGCCGCAATCGCATATACACACGCCAGGCTCCAATAGACCGCGGGCCTGAGTCTGCCATGGCTGATAAGTAAGGCGATCGCCCCCCATCCAGCCACGTACGACAAGGCGTACCACCAATTGCGGCGCAAAACGATCGAGCTGACAACGCCGACAACCATTCCGACCGCGATCGCCGGCACATAGGCGCTCGCCACGCGTATGTTCCAGCCATAGAGCGTAGTCACCGCCAGCAGCGCCAGACCGTTCACGGACATATAAAGCAGCCGTGTGCTGTGCGTCAGCCGCTGGTCGCCGGCTGCCCAGTTGAACACCAGTCCCGCAAGCAGGTAGCAGTCCAGCACGATAACGTGCAGCAACTTGTCCGGCATACCTTGCGGCGGGTAGAACGTATGCGCCGCAGCTTCCACGAGGGTCAGAAACAGGCCGAGCAGCCACGCGTCCGCTCGCGCATCGGAGTGGCGGCGGCGCACCATTGCCAGAATGACAACAAGTATCGTCAGGGCAGATAAGTCTGGAAGAAATGCGACGTTCATGGTTCCTCCGGCCCCCAACTGCTCTGCGGCTGTCTCGGGTCGGCCAAGGTGTCCTAAGTTCTGTATGGCGGCAATTTCTCTCCCGATTATCCCCTAATGCCATGCAAAGGGGAAACAGAAAAGTCTTTCTTCCGGAAGACAATCTCCGTTCGAGTTTTCCGTCCGCAACATTATGCCATCTAAGCCACATTAGTAACCGACTATATTTAGCTTCTGGTAACTTACTCTCTACAAGGTACTTGCCATGCCCTTCGCAGTTCGCGCGCCCTTTGACTGGCGTCTTCGTACCCAAACTCTCTCGCTTGGTCCCCAGACACTCATCATGGGAATCCTCAACGTTACGCCAGATTCTTTCTCCGACGGCGGACAGTTTTTCGACGCCAACGCCAGTCTCAAACATGCGCTCGAAATGCTTGGCGACGGCGCCGACATTCTCGATCTCGGCGGCGAATCGACCCGGCCAAACGCCGTCCCCATCACTCCAGCCGAAGAGCTGACCCGCGTCATTCCCGTCCTCAAGGCGATCCTCGCCGCCCGTCCCACCGCCGTCATTTCCATCGACACGTACCACTCCGAAACAGCGCGCATCGCCATCGAATCGGGCGCCGAAATCGTCAACGATGTTAGCGGACACCTCTGGGACCCCGTCATGTCCTCCACTTGCGCCGAACTCGCCTGTGGCACGATCCTGATGCACACCCGCGGCCGCCCGCACGAGTGGAGCACCCTGCCGCGTCTCGCGCCTAGCGAGATACTGCCGCTCATCCTCCGCGATCTCGAAACTCGCGCCGCCACAGCGCTTGCCGCAGGCATTGCCCACGATTCCATCGTCCTCGACCCCGGCTTCGGCTTCGGCAAGATCATGGGCGAGAACTATCCGCTGCTAGCCGGCCTGGACGTGCTCCAGGCCCTCGGATTTCCGATTCTCGCCGGCGTCTCCCGCAAAAGCTTCCTCACCCGCGCCATCACCCAGGCGGGTACCCCAGGTCCCGCCACCGAGACCTGGGATCCGAGCCACCAGCTCCCCACGGCAGTCGCCAACACCGCCGCCATCCTCGCTGGAGCCCACATCCTCCGCGTCCACGACGTCGCTCCAGCCCACCAGACCGCCGTCATCGCCGACCGCATCCTCGCAGCAGCGAAATCCTGACAATTCCCGCGATATCCACCGAATCCCCTCAAGTTTTCCGCCCCGACGGAGTGCTATTCTGAGGGCGAAGGAAAATCGAATGCTCACTGCCATCCTTGCCCTGCAACTCCTCGCTCTGGTCGCCATCGCCGTGCTGCTCCTTCGCAGGACAGCGGCAGGATCCGACCCGCGCCTGGTTCAGTTGCCCGACCAACTCACCCGGCTGGTGGCAGACGAGGCACGCCACACCCGCGAGGACAATGGAGTGTCGGCCGCCGCATTGCGGAATGAGGTCATCGGCAGTATCGCGACCCTCGGCCAGAGCCTCAAGGATGACCTGAAGAGTTTTCGGGATGACAACACGGCATCCGCCGACAAACTGCGCAATGACGTCGAACAGAAGATGCGCACAATCTCGCAGGGCTTCTCCGACTTCAAGAACGAAACAGGCCTCCGGCATTCCTCACTCGAAGAATCTCTGAATCGTAAGCTCATCGAACTGATGGGCAGCAACGCGACGCATCAGGACAAACTCCGCAGCAGCGTCGAAGAGCGCCTCACCAAACTCAACGAGGACAACTCCAAAGAGCTGGAAAAGATGCGCCAGACCGTCGATGAGAAGCTGCAGGCCACGCTGCACGATCGCCTCACCGCCTCCTTCGGCGCCGTCACTGACCAGCTCAACAAAGTGCATACCGGCCTCGGCGAGATGTCCAAGCTATCCGAAGGCGTCGACGGGCTCTCGCGCATCTTTACCAACGTCAAGTCGCGCGGCGGATTCGCCGAAGTCCAGCTTGGAATGCTGCTCCGGCAGATGCTGGCTCCCGGACAGTTCATCGAGAACGCCTCCGTCAGAGACGGCTCGCTGGAGCGCGTCGAATTCGCCATCCGTTTTCCGACCAACGCAGGCGAGCGCCTTATGCCGATCGACGCGAAATTCCCGAGAGAAGACTGGGAGCGCCTGGAAGCCGCCTACGAATCGAATCTCCCGGACGACATTGCCAAGGCAGGCAGGGCCTTCGAAGCCGCCATCCGCGCAGAGGCCGAAAAAATCTGCGCAAAGTACATCAACCCGCCGAAGACCACTCCCTATGCCATCATGTTCCTCCCCACCGAAGGACTTTACGCGGAGGTGATCCAGCGCGAAGTGCTTCAGGCCGAGATTCAATCCAAGTGCCACGTCACCATCGCGGGACCGACCACCCTCTCGGCCATCCTGACTAGCTTCCAGATGGGCTTCCATATGCTGGCGTTGCAGGAAAAAGGCGACGAAGTCTGGAAGGTCCTTGAGTCGGCAAAAACTGAATTCGGTAAGTTCGGCACATTGATGGACAAAGTCGAGGGCGACGTCAACAAGATTCAGAGATCGCTGGGAGAGGTCGGCGTGCGCACTCGCGCCATCAATCGCACTCTCCGCGAAGTGTCCGACCCCGGCATTCCCGCCACAGTTCCTCTGGAATTCCAGGATTTCGCCTCTCCGGGACTTTCGCTCGCCGCCGCCACCACTACCGAAGAAGAGTGACCCAATTCCCCAGCACGCGCCCGCTTGCTTTACACTCACGTAGGCGCTCGGTATCCTTGAGACTTGCGCATACGGCCCGGCGCTTCTTTGTACTCAATAGCCCGGCCCGCATCCAAATTCGCACCAAGAAGGCAAACAGGAGAACGAAATGGCAGCAGTAGATGAAAAGGTAAAACAGATAATCGTCGAGCAGCTTCAGGTGGATGAGGCAGAAGTTACCCCCGGCGCAAGCTTCCAGGAAGACCTCGGCGCGGATTCGCTCGACGTGGTTGAGCTGGTCATGCAGTTCGAAGAAGCCTTCGACATTCAGATCCCCGACGAAGACGCCGAAAAGATCAAGACCGTCAAAGACGCCGTTGACTACATTGAAAAGACACAGAAGGCGGCCAAGTAACAATGGACGCAAGGCAAGGGATGGAACAACAGCCGTGGCGGCGCCGAGTCGTCGTTACCGGACTGGGCCTTATCTGCGGAGTCGGCAGGACCGTTTCCGAAGTTTGGGAAGGTCTGCTTGCCGGCCGCAGCGGCATGGCTGAGATCAAGGCGTTCGATCTTACCGGTCATCCGGTTCGCTTCGCCGCCGAGGTGAAGGACTTCGACCCCCTCCTTTTTATCGATAAGAAGGAGGCCCGCAAGATGGGCCGTTTCATCCACTTCGCCATCGCCGCGGCCCAGGAGGCCATGGACCACTCGGGCCTGAAGATCGATGAGTCCAACCACGATCGCGTGGGCGTTCACATCGGTTCAGGGATTGGTGGCTTCGACGTCATTGAGCGCGAACACTCGGCGATGCTGGCCGGCGGGCCTCGTAAGATCTCGCCGTTCTTCATCCCGGGCTCGATCGTCAACCTCGCGGCCGGCCACGTCTCCATCCGGTTCGGCGCGCGCGGCCCCAACGAGGCCACTGCAACCGCCTGCACCTCCTCGGCTCACTCCATCGGCGATGCCTTCCGCATCATCGAGCGCGGTGATGCCGACGCGATGATCGCAGGCGGCACCGAAGCCGCAATCACTCCCATGGGCGTCGGAGGGTTTGCCGCAATGAAAGCCCTCTCCACCCGCAATGACGACCCCACCCACGCCTGCCGCCCATTCGACAAAGATCGCGACGGATTCATCTGCGGCGAAGGCGCCGGCATCCTCATCATGGAAGAGCTCGAGTTCGCCCGCGCCCGCGGCGCGAACATTCTGGCCGAAGTCATCGGATACGGCATGTCCGCCGACGCCTTCCACATGACCGGTATGGCCCCCGAAGGCGAAGGCTGCCGCCGCGCCATGAACGCCGCCATCAAGGTCGCCGGCATCTCGCCGGACAAGATCGACTACGTCAACGCCCACGCAACCTCGACTCCCCTCGGAGATGCCCTGGAATCCAAGGCAATCGAGAACGTGTTCGGCGAGCGAGCGCTCAACCACCAGCTTCTGGTCAGCTCGACCAAGTCCATGACCGGCCACCTGCTGGGCGGCGCCGGCGGACTCGAAGCCGGCATCACCATCATGGCCATGCTCAAGCAAATCGCCCCGCCCACGACCAACATCGAGGAGCTCGATCCCAACTGCCGCCTCAACTACGTCCCCAACACACCACAGCCCGCGAAGATCGACTACGCATTGTCGAACTCGTTCGGCTTCGGCGGCACCAACGGCTCGCTGGTCTTCAAGCGCTGGGCAGAACAATAGAAACAACTTCGGCCCAAATTAGAACGGCACAGCCTGGCGCTGTGCCGTTTTTTCCTGGGCACGCCTAACCGCTTAGCTGAATGCCGCTCCAACCGTGGCGACGACAACACCAATGAACCAGAAGATGCCCACGACCATTGCCGACTGCGCAATTGTCTTCTTCGCAATAACTGCCATCCCAATCACTTGAAGCACCACCGACCAGAGCTTCACGATGTCGAACGATCCCAGCAGCCCCTTCAGCCACGGGGCAGCATCCGGCATGAAGTACGCAAGATTTGTCCCGACGGGATTTTTGTAGTCATATCCCTCTGCGTTCCCGCCAAAATAAAGCGAGATGATCGTCAAAAGTGTTACCACCAGGTATGGAAGCGCGGAGTACATTGTCACCGCAAACACCTGCGAATAAGTAGTGTTCGCTCCCAAACCGAAGTTGAATGACGCCCAGAGAATCAGAGAATAGAGCGCCAGAAAAATCGTGATCAGGACGAAGGCGCCATAGCTTATGTACTTCGTCATGGCGATTCCGATCTTGGCGCCCTGCTCCTTCTGCTCCGGAGTCGCGTCGGCGAGACGGTCCTGGGCCTTTGGACTCATGCGAATCTGGTTTTCGTAAGCCCGATCGAATCCGACCTGCCGTTCCACCACAAAGGCGGTCCCGACGGAGGAAAGCACAAGCAACACAAA
>DASWCA010000073.1:0-5648 GCA_036390355.1 Acidobacteriaceae bacterium | reverse complement strand
CGCGGTCCACTGGGGAAGATGAGACGCCGCGAATCTGCTTTGGGATGGCTCTGGTACTCTGCGGGGATGAAGCGTCGGGCGTTTGTTGCGTCGGGACTGATCGGGATCGCGGGGCTGCGCTCGGCGGCGGCTCAGGGTGCGGGAGCGGAGCAAAAGGAAGCACGGGCGCGGGAGCTGATCCGGCTGCTAGGTCTCACGGTGCTGCCGAAGGAGTCGGGGTATCTGGGCATCATCGGTCGGTCGGCGCAGGAGGTCTCGGTCGGTGGGCGCAATCTCGCTGTGCAAAGCCGGAACTATTACATGCTGACGCGGGAACGGCCGGTCAATTATCTTCACTGGCTCGCGCCGGACGACACGCACATCCTGATCGAGGGCGGGCCCGTGGACTACTTTATCTTCCATCCGGAAGGGCGAGCCGAGAAGGTGACACTGGGAATGGGGCTAGCGCGTGGTGAGCGTCCGGTGGTCGCAGTTCCGGGAGGGTGCTGGAAGGCTCTGCGGATGCATGACGGCGCGGGGTATGCGCTGATGGCGAACGCGCTTTCGCCGGAGTTTACGCCGGACCGGGTGCGGATCGGCGAAGGCGCAGAGTGGGTGAAGCGGTTTGCGGGGAAGGCGGATTGGGCGACGGAGGGCTTCCTGCGGGAGATGATTGGACCGAACTGGGTGGGGTGAGGGTGGAATTTGGTGTATACTTTTGGTAGCTACCATTTTTGGACCTCGAAAGTATGGAGTGGAGGGCGAGATGAGGACAACAGCCAAATTATTTCGGAGCGGGCGCAGCCAGGCTGTGCGTTTGCCGAAGGAGTTCCGGTTCGAGGGGGATGAGGTGCGGATTCGGAAGGTGGGGAACGGTGTCCTACTCGAACCCAAGGTGACCGATGTGAAGGAGTGGTTTCGCCAACTGGATGCATTCAGGGAGGAGCCCTTCATGCCGGAGGGCCGGAATCAGCCGGAAATGCCTGCGCCGAAGGACTTGTTCTGATGTTCTTGCTTGATACGAATGCGTGTATCGAGATTATGAACGGAAGACCTGCTGAGGTTCGAGATCGCTACGAACGGAACCTGAACACAGGCAATGAGGTCTTTGTCTCGTCCATCTCCACCTTTGAACTCTGGTATGGAGCGGAGAGGAGCGGCCGTCCGGAGTTCAATCGAAACAGACTGGAGCGCTTCCTTGCAGGTCGCCTGGAGGAGCTTCCTTTTGACGGCGATGATTCGGCGCGAGCAGGCGAGCTGCGGAGGGTTCTGGAGAGGCTGGGAACGCCGATCGGCCCATACGATACCTTGATTGCTGGGCAGGCGCTGGCGCGCGGGCTGGTGCTGGTGACGCACAATGTGCGTGAGTTTGGGCGGGTGGCTGGTTTGAAGTTCGAGGACTGGCAGGTCTAGAGCAGATTGCTGGCGGGACGCGTCGGCAGGGTGAAGTGGAACGTTGAGCCCTTGCCGGGGGTGCTGGTGGCCCAGATGCGGCCTCCGTGCTGGGAGACGATGCTGCGGCAGATGGCGAGGCCGAGGCCGGTGCCGCCCATGGTGCGGGAGTCGGAGGCGTCGACCTGGCGGAAGCGCTCAAAGATCGTCTCCAACTTGTCCTCGGGTATACCGCGCCCCTGATCGCGGACCTGAATCTCGGCCTCATTGGCGTCGATACGGCGGGAGCGCAGGTGGATCTCAGTGTTGGGCGGCGAAAACTTGACGGCATTCGAGATCAGATTCGTGAGGGTCTGCAGGATGCGGTCAGGATCGGCCCAGACGTTGACGCCCTGGGAATTGAATGTAATGCGGAGCTGGGCCTTCGAGGCCTCTGCCTGCTGGAGACCGGCAGCGCGGCGGAAGAGATCGTCGGCGGAGCACATGGTGTAGTGGAGTTCGGCTTTGCCGGAGCCGATGCGTTCGAGTTCGAGGATGTCGTTGACCAGGCGGACGAGGCGGTCTGTGTTTCCGGTGGCGATGTCGAGCATTTGCCGCAGCTTCTCTGGACGGGAGGCAAGGGTGCCTCCGGTGACCAGGCCGAGTGCGGCGCGGAGCGAGGTGAGCGGTGTGCGCAGCTCATGCGAAACAGTGGAGATGAACTCGTCCTTCATGCGGTCGAGGGCGCGGCGCTCCGTGGTATCCGTGAAGGCAACGACGACACCCACGGCCTTTCCGACCGGCTTTGCGTCTCGGAAGTTTGAGCCGGGCTCGAGCTCCGACTGGATTTCGATTTGCGGACGGGCCACGTATTCCACCGGGAAGCTGGTGCCGTCCTTGCGCCAACAGATCTCGTTCGCGATGCGAACCGTGTCGAGATCGCGCAAGGATTTCTGGATGGGGCAATCTTCCTGAGGGTAAGGTGTGCCGTCGGCGCGGGTGTGGTGGATAAGGAAGTGCATGTTGCGGCCGAGAACCTCTTCGGGCTTGAAGCCAAGCATCTGCGACGCGGCTGGGTTGATGACGGTACAGTTGCCGTCGAGGTCGATGCCGTAGATTCCGTCACCGACCGATTCCAGGATCGAGTTCGATTGGCGGCTGAGGGCGCGAAGCCTGTCTTCCGCCCGGACCTGCTCGCTGATATCGACACCGAAGCCGAGGACGTAGGGCTCGCGGCCGGGGACTTCGATGAGTTTGTTGCGGTACGCGATGACGCGGACTTCGCCATCGACATGGCGCAGATGGAGCAGGCCCTGCACCTCGCCCTTCTGGACGATGTCGCTGAGGTACTTGTCGAAGCCTGGGCGGCGCTCTTCGGGCATGAAGTCGGAGAGGACATGGCCAGTCATCTCCTCGCGCGTGCGGCCGATGCTCTGTGCGCCGTGAGTGTTGACGGACAGCACGACGCCCTTGAGGTCGTGAGTACACACCATGCCGAGCGAGCCTTCGACGAGCTGGCGATAGCGCGCTTCACTTTCGCGCAGAGTATCTTCCGCCTCGCGCTGGACGGTGACGTCGATTCCGGTGGCGATGATGAAGTTGACCTGTCCGCGTTCGTCGACCAAGGGCGAAGCGGACCACGCGATGCGGCGCAGGCTGCCGTCGCGATGTTGCCATTGGTTTTCGAATGCAGCGGGGACGCCGTCGGCGCGGAGGCGCTCGAAGTTCTCGATGGCGGCGGGAACGTCGGAATGAGGGATAAGCTTGTCCCAGAGAAAACGGCCAACGAGGGTGGGGAAGTCGTATCCGGAGGTGGTCTCGCAGGCGCGGTTGAAGCGAACGATGCGGCCGGCCGTATCAAAGACGGCGACCAGGGCGTCGACTGTATCGAGCACGGTGGAGACGAAGTTGCGTTCGACGATGAGGGCGGACTCGATGCGCTGGCGCGAGCGGGCGATGCTATCCATCTGGCGCAGCGCGTGAGTGAGCTCGATCGATGTCATCGCCTGCCTGCCCAGCAGCGTGAGCGATTGCAATTGGAAGGGTGTGAGTCTGCGCGACGGCGCGTCGAGGACAAAGAGCGCGCCGATACGCACGCCGGAGGGCGTAATCAGAGGAGCTCCAGCGTAGAAGCGATAGGTGCGGCCCGAGAGCACGATGCCGGTAGGGGCAAACTCGGAGTGGCTGCGCGTGTCGGGTATCTCGTAGACGTTCTGCGCGCGGAATGGGGGGCCGGAGGGCAGGCTGCCCACCGGCAGTTCGGTCTCGAGCATGCCGTAGCGAGCGTGGATCCAGATGCGATTGGCGGCGGGGAAGGCGACTCCGGCAACCGGGGCACTGCAGATCTTTGCGGCAAGGTCGACTAAGTCGTCAATCGCTGGGTCTGCTGCCGCGTCGACAATCTGGTATCGATCGAGGGTCTCGAGGCGCAGAGCTTCGTTGCGCGCGACTTCGCTTTTTGGCAGTGTGCCGTTCATCTTACCCCATCCATGGTAGGCGATCTGTCGGGTGGGTAGCACTGGCACTTTAGGGGAACACCATGTAACTTCAGGGGTTTCGCCGCAACACGAAAGTGCCGAAAGTGGAATTTGCAGATCCGAGAAACTACCCAAAGCTCGCAGCCGTAATCCAAGACAGTCTGTGTGCGTCCAACAGATTGGTATACTTGGAAGCTGTGGCTTTTGTGTGCGGTGATGCGCGGACTGAAGCGACGAGAGCCGGAACCGACTAACCCATGGAAGAGTTTTTGAGCAAGATCGAGTCCCCTGCGGACGTTAAGCGGCTGACTATTCCGCAGTTGACTCAACTCGCCGAAGAGATTCGAGAGCGCCTGATCGTTGGCGTCTCGAAGACCGGCGGACATATTGGGCCAAACCTGGGCGTGGTGGAACTGACGCTGGCGATGCATTACGTCTTTGACACGCCGGAGGACAGCTTCGTCTTCGATGTGAGCCATCAGGCGTATGTGCACAAGTTGCTGACGGGCCGCAATGGCCGATTTGAGACCATCCGCCAACCGGGCGGGCTGAACGGCTTCATGCTGCGGACCGAGAGCGAGCACGACAGCTATGGGGCCGGGCATGCGGGCACGGCTTTGAGCGCAGCGCTGGGCATGGCGGTGGCGCGGGATATGTCGGGCGGCAAGGAGCATGTAGTGGCCTTGTGCGGGGATGCAGCGTTCACCAACGGCATCTCGTTTGAGGCGTTGAATAACATTGCGGCGCAGACTCGCCGTCTGATCGTCGTGTTGAACGATAATGCATGGTCGATCGACAAGAACGTCGGAGCGATTGCGGAATACTTCCACAAGATCGTGACGAATCCGACGATTGCGGGGTTGCATGACCGGGCAGCCGGACTGCTGGAGCGATTTGGCGGCAAGACCGCGCGGCACGTGGCGCGCAAGGCGGAAGAGGCGGCCAAGGGGTTGATCGGGCCGGGCATGCTCTTCGAGGAGTTTGGGTTGAGCTACTACGGCCCGCTGGATGGGCACAACCTGCCGCTGCTGATCGAGACATTCAAATTCCTGAAGCAACAGAACAAGCCGGTGGTGCTGCACGCGATCACGCAGAAGGGACGCGGATTTCAGCCGGCTCTGGAGAAGCAGAAGAAATTCCATGGGCTGGGTCCCTACGATCCGGAGACGGGCGAGACCAAGCCGACGGGACAGAAGACCTACTCGGAGATATTTGCCGAGGCGCTTTCGAAGCTGGCTGACGGCAATGACAAGGTAGTGGCGATTACGGCGGCGATGCCCAACGGCACCGCTCTCGACTTGTTCCGGCCGCACCATCGCGATCGTTATTTCGATGTGGGCATCGCGGAGGAGCACGCCGTGATCTTCGCGGCGGGCATGGCGACCAAGGGATACAAGCCGTTCTGCGCGATCTACTCGACGTTTTTGCAGAGAGCGTTCGACCAGGTGGTCCATGATGTGTGCCTGCAGAATCTGCCGGTGGTCTTCTGCATGGACCGCGGCGGATTGTCTGGGGATGATGGGCCGACACATCACGGACTTTTCGACATCAGCTTCCTGCGCAGCGTGCCGAACATCGTTCACATGGTTCCGAAGGACGAGAACGAACTCGCCGACATGATGTATACGGCGTTGCTGCACGATGGGCCGTCGGCGATTCGTTATCCGCGCGGCACTGGGCCTGGGACGCCGGTGAAGGAGCAACCGTCGGCGCTCGCGATCGGTGTCGCCGAGGTGGTGAAGGACGGGCAGGATGTCGCGATCTTCGGACTGGGCGCCATGCTGCCTGAGGCGTTGCGGCTGGCGGCGATGCTGGAGCGCG
>DASWCA010000072.1:0-3601 GCA_036390355.1 Acidobacteriaceae bacterium | reverse complement strand
CGGCCCCGGCCTGGGTGTCCGGATCCTGGGTGAAATTCACAAGCCGCATGCGGATCTACTGCGCCGGGCGGATGCAATATTCATCGAGGAGTTGCGCCGCCATGATCTCTACGACAAGGTCAGCCAGGCATTCGCGGTGTTCCTGCCCGTGCGCTCCGTCGGCGTCATGGGCGACGGCCGACGCTACGATTATGTGATTGCACTGCGCGCCGTGGAGACCATCGATTTCATGACGGCGCGCTGGGCACGATTGCCCTACGAGTTCCTGGATCGCGTCACGCACCGCGTGGTCAATGAGGTGCCGGGGATATCGCGCGTGGTGTACGACATTTCGGGGAAGCCGCCGGCGACGATTGAGTGGGAATAGAAACACATCCTTCGCCATCAATCGGCCCCAATCGAAATTCAAACCTAAGTTCCTGTTTCCGCGAAGAATTCGGCTCTTTGTCGATCGCGGACAATCGCCCCCAAGCGGCAATTTTTGACGGACATACTGGGTTCTGGTGCATTAAAGGAATTACTTAGTATTTGTGTCCCCTATTGAGAGGACACGCCATGACCAAGCCCATCGAACGCGAAACGATCTATCGGTGTCGTCGCTTTTCAGCTGAAACCATCGAGCTCTGCGTTCGCTGGTACACCACTTATCGGCTGAGCTACCGCGATCTGGCAGCGAGGATGGCCGAGCGTGAGGTCATCGTCGCCCACACGACTATCATGCGTTGGGTCCTGCAGTATGTGCGTAAGCACTCCAGCAACCCCGTACTTTCCGCCGTGATCTGACCCGGCGAAGCTTTCCACCGCGGCGCTGTTGCCGCTGAGGTGGAGAGCGCGATGTCGGATCGGAACCTTGAAGGCTTGAGCGAGCGGGAACGAGCGTGTCTGGCCCATCTGGAGGAGGCGAAGAAGCTGGGTGTCAGTTTTTCGCGGTATTGCCGAGATAGGCAGATCAGCATGCACCAGTGGACCTGGATCAAGCGAGCATTGGTGCGCAAGGGCGTGATTGGCGGGCGTCGCCGGGCCGAGCGATCCAAAGCGGTGGGGTTCGTGCCGGTGCGCGTTGCCCCGCCGGTGGCGACGACGACGGTTTGTCGGATTCGCCATCCATCGGGCTGGACGATCGAGTGCGCGAGTTATCCGGAAGTCTCGTGGATGTCGGCGTTGATGTTGGGAGAGGCGGCATGATGCGCCCCGTGGGGGATGTGAAGGTGTACTTGCACCGGGCGCCGATCGACATGAGGACGGGCAGGAACGGACTGGCGGCGCTGGTGCGCGAGGGGATGCAGCAGGATCCGTTCGCGGCGCAGGCGCTGTACGTGTTCATCGGGCGTCGCTATGACGCGCTGAAGATTTTGAGCTGGGATCGCAACGGCTTCGCCGTGTGGTGGAAGAGGATCGAGAGCGATGAGAAGTTTCACTGGCCGCGGATGTTCGATGAGGCAGTGATCACGCTCAGCAGCGAGCAGCTGAACTGGTTGCTCGATGGCTACGATGTGTGGTCGGCACCGCATCGGATGATCAAATTTTCTCATGTGAGTTGAGTTTTCGATTGAGTTATTTGTTCGGCGCGGTACAATTTGTGGGTGCTCGCGCCGAACAAAAACCCCGCCGCACTTGCGGATAAAAACGCCGAGCTTGCCGTCCGTCTGAAGATCGCCGAAGAACAGAACCGACTGCTGCGCGCAGAGAACCAAAGGCTCAAGCAGGTCGAGCAATGCCTGCAACAGGTCAAGGGCGAACTCGAGAAGACGACCGAACGCAAGGTGCTGCTCGAGGAGGAAGTGCGGTGGCTGAAGGCCCAGTACTACGGGCGTTCCACGCAAACGAGCGACGCTGCCGAACAGAACCCCGACCAGAGGCTGCTGTTCAACGAGGCGGAGGTGCTGGCGGCCATCGCGGCGGCTGACGAAGCGCACCGCCAGCGCACGACGAAGATCGAAGCGCATGAGCGCAAGCATTCCGCCGATTCTGGGCGCAAGGCGATCCCGGAGCACTTCCCGCGCATAGAGATCGAGCACGACTTGGCGCCCGAACAGAAGATGTGCACGAAGTGCGCCGTGCCTCATCCGCTCACCCGCATCGGGGAAGAGATCCGCGAGTGCTATCGCTTCGAGCCGCCGAAGATCAGCGTCGAGCAGCACATTCGCCCGACCTATGTGTGCGAGGAGCGGCACGAGGCGCCGATCACCGCGCCGGCGCCGCCGAGCATTTTGCCGAAGTCGATGGCGAGCCCTTCCTTGCTCGCGCACGTCATCAAATCCAAGTTTGACCTCGGCCTGCCGATTTACCGGGTGAGTCAGGATCTGCAGCGCTATCGGATGGCTGTGGGCCCCGGCACGCTCGGCACCTGGGTGAACACGGTGGGCGGTGAGAAGGTCGTGCCGCTGATCAACCTGATGGGCGAGGAACTCCTCGCCGCGGTGTTCATGCATATCGACGAGACCCCGCTGCAAATCCTGCGCAGTGATAAAGCGGTCGGTTCCGATCACTACATCGTGGTGCGAGCGGGCGGTCCACCGGGGCGTCGCATCATCTTGTACGACTACATCGCCTCGCGCACCACGGCCGCTTTGAAGCAGTTGTTCGTCGGTCCGGACGGACCGTACCAAGGCAAGTTCATCAGCGATGGGCTGGAGCGCTATGACGATATCGCGACCGAGCTGAAGCTGCTGCATTTCGGTTGCTTGCAACACTGTCGGACGATGTTCTTCAAGGCGCGCAAGGTCAGCCAACTGCCGTCCAGCCGCACGCTGGCGAATGCGGCCATGGTGGATTACATCCGTCCGGTCTATCAGGTCGAGGAACGGATCAAGGCGCTGCGGGAAGAGCATGCGGCGCGCTGGGAAGTTCTGCCTCTCGAAGCAGTGCGGGCGCTGCGCCAGGAGAAGTCCAAGCCCATTCTGGAGAAGTTCAAAGCTTGGGTGGATGAGCTGCTGCCCGGCACCCCACCGAACAGCGCGCTCGGCAAGGCGCTCGGGTACACGAGTCGTCAGTGGCCAAAGTTGGTGCGGCATCTGGATCATCCAGAAATTCCGGTCGACAACAATTACGTTGAGCGGCAAATAAAAAGCTACGCGACCGGCAGAAAAGCGTGGCTGTTCGCCTACGATGCGGTCGGCGCCCAGGCGAGCGCCAACCTGTATTCGCTGGTGATGACCTGCCGCGCCAATGAAGTGGAGCCGTACGCGTACCTGAACTATCTGTTCGAGCATCTGCCCGCGGCCAGCACCGTGGAGCAGGTCGAGGCGCTGCTGCCCTGGAACGTCAAGGCGGTGCTGGACGAGCAGAAGAAGTCGCAGGAACGTTCGCAACCGGCCGCCGCCTGACGCGCCGACCATCTACTCCGACCTCGCGAGAAACACCAGTACGGGGTTAATCGAGTCCTATGCAGGCAATGCCCGTGGCGCCAGCGCTCGTCTCTTCCAACGGGGTTGCTGAAGTGCTTACCTTCAAACGCTTCATTGGACGCCGACAAATATTCTTGGGTGCACCGTGTATAGCGGCGGCTTCGTACCAACCGTGAAAACATCTTCACTTCTTCGCCGCCTCGTCGCGCCTGCGCAGGATGCTGGTGTCGCTCAGGCCTCGTTGATAGACCATG
>DASWCA010000071.1:0-5031 GCA_036390355.1 Acidobacteriaceae bacterium | reverse complement strand
GGAGTTCGTGTCGCGTTCATGAACTACAGCGCGGTCAACGATGCAGGCGGAGCTCGCAAGGGAGAGACATTCCTCACCAATATTCGTCCCGAGAAGCTCGCTGACTATACGGCCAAGGCCGTCTCGATCCTCATCCGCGAGTTGCCCGATCTATACATGCTCGGCTTCCGCGTTGGCGAGTCCGGACAGAGCGCAGCGTTTTACAAGGACGCCTACATTCGCGGCGTCGATGACGCTCACCGTCCCGACCTCCGCCTGTATACGCGTTCCTGGCAGACAACGAAGGAACAGCTCGAGCCGATTGCCGAGGCTGCTCACAACGGCTTCGATATTGAGATCAAGTTCAACGGAGAGCAACTTGGCCTGCCCTATCAGGCTATGCAAGGCGCTACGTATGGCAGCTATAGCTATCAGGGCTATCTTGATGTGCCGGCAAACTATCAGATCATCTGGCAGATTCGCGCCAATGGGACTCATCGTTTCTGGGCGTGGGAGAACACGGATTTTGTGCGCCGCACCGTACGCAGTTGCCAGCTTGGCAATGCTCGCGGTTTCACGATTGAGCCCCATACCGCTTATTTCAGCGTCCACTCCGACCAGTACTACCGCTCGACGCGGGACGCCCGGGTCTATCCGTATATCTGGCAGAAGCATTGGATGTGGTACTTCGCGTGGGGGCGCCTTGGTTACGACCCGGACCTCTCTGAATCAAGGATCGTCGAGCAGTTCCGCCAACATTACGGCGATGCGGGAGATGCTGCCTATCGCGCGATGCAGCAGGCCGGGGAGATTGTGCCGCTGGCCTATGCCTATCGTTTCGTGGGGCCTGACCAGCGGGACTTCTCGCCCGAGACAGAGACTGGAAACTTCGATAGCAAGGTCAAGCGCGCGCGTCAGGACATATTGCAGTTCGCCGAGAACAAGCCCGAGGATGAGCGTGCCTTCGCCGGCATCGACACATTCATCAACAATAAGCTTTCGAAGACGGCGGATGGCCGCTATGGCCCGCTTGCCGTCGCGGGGATGTTGAATCGCGCGGCAACCGCGGCCCGCGCTGCGCTCGATTCTGCGCCGCAACCTGCCGGCCATGCCGCTGACGAGTTTCGTTTGCTGAGAGACGATTTGCTCGCCACCAGCACCTTCGGCGACTACTACGTCCACCGCATTGAGGGGATGACATGGTTCGCGTTCTCGCTGCATTCCGGCATGCGCGCAGATTTGGATAAGGCTCTCGCTGAGCTCACCGCGTCGCGCGAATCATGGCGTCAGCTCAGCGCCACCGCCGACGCTGTCTACAAGCCACTCTCGAATCCGCTGCGGCGACAGGTGGATTTCCAGTGGAGCAGTCAGCTTGAGCCGCTCGCGAAGCTGGACGCGACCGCAGCCGACTTCTGGGAGAAACACAAGTCCGCGGCGAGCGACCTCCATCTTTTGCCTAACGCCACGGACAACGGAGTGAATGCCGGTCTATCGGCGGGACCGCTGGCGGAGAACGTTGCCAACGGGAAGGCGACCGTCAACTGCACCCCGGCTGCGGAGAACGGAGTCGTATCCGTCATGCTCTGGTGGAAGCCTCTTCCCAGCGAACTTGCCTGGGAGAGCGTGCCTATGAGCGCAGGGCCCGGCGGCACGTTTACTGCCTCGTTCCCCATCGACCGGCGCGGCGCAATGTACCTTGTCGATGTCCACGATCGCCAAGGCAATGCTCGTAACTTTCCCGACGAACGCAAGGAGACGCCCTATCGAGTTATTCCAGCTACGATCGCCAATCCGTAGATTGCAATCGCGTCTTGGGTCGGGCCTTCAGCCCTCAGATTTTCGGAGGGCCGCGAACCTAGGCCTTCGGCCTAGGCTGGTATATGACGCGCTTTCAGCGCTTGGGCGCGGTCGCCTGAGCCAGGAAGAAACAAAATCGCAAGTTCAACAAGACCGACTGCGGAGGACAATGCGCTCATTCCATCACTTGCTGACGACTGCTCTGCTCGCCGCCACCTTGTGTGCCGGCTGCGTCATTGCGCCGGATGCTCTCGCGGCTTCCCCGGGCCGCGGCCGCATCGATCTGTCAGGCACATGGCAGCTTCGGTTCGATCCCGCGGATGCGGGGGAAAACGGACTTTGGTTTCTCCCGTCTACTCGCGTTACATCGCCCGATTGGCGCCCTACAAAGGTCCCTGGCTCCTTCAATGAGGAGTTTGCCGCTCATCCGCTTACGCCCGATCCGTCGGACACGTCGCGCTTTTACAAGGGGAACGTCTGGTATCGCGTGCAATTCAAACTTGCTCCCAACGCTAAGTTCGACAGCTTTCTCCATTTCGCGGGAGTCGCGTTGCGCGAGAAGGTGTGGGTCAACGGTAAGCTCGCTGGAGAATCGAATGAGCCCTACCTCGACGTGAGCTACAACATTTCGTCGCTGCTCCAACCTGGTGAGAACACGCTGGCCGTGGAGGTCGACAACCGGCCTTTGCCCCACGGGATTCCGGACGTAAAATGGCGGGGCTGGTGGGACGATGGCGGCCTGATCCGGCCGGTTTACATCGAGCAGCGACCTCACTCACGATCCGACACGCACATCGTCACTACCATGCTTCCAGCGAACCAGTGGCAGCTTGCGCTGATGACGGATGTGCACAATCCGGCCGGCGCTACGCTCGAAACCTCGCTCATCGATTCTGCCGGCGGCATCGTTTGGCATCAGCGCAGAACACTTACTGCTGCCGACGAACACCTCGAGGTCTCAACAGCCCTCCCCAACATAAACGCCTGGTCCCCTGACCACCCCACTTTGTATCGGCTCACGGTCACAACCTCAGTCCCCGGTCAGCCTGGCGACGTCGATACCTTCCGCGTTGGCTTCCGGCAAATCGAGGTGCAAGGCACTCAGGTTCTGCTCAACGGATCGCCGATCACCATACGCGGCATCAACCGCCACGAATTTCTAGCCGGCGCCGGCATGTCTCTGAGCCCTGCCCAAAACCGGGCCGACATTGCAGACCTTAAGAATCTGGGGGCGAATTTCGTTCGGCTCGCGCACTACTCGCAATCTGCCGATGTTTACGATGTCTGCGACGAACTTGGCGTTCTCGTGTGGACCGAGATGCCCGCATGGCAAACCTCGATCGACACGCTCAGAGATCCCGCGCTGATGCCGGACTTTGCCGTCCCACAACTCACGGCCATCGTTGACCAGCATCGCAATCATCCCAGCGTCATCATCTACTCGGTCGCCAATGAGATTCCTTCCGACAAGCCCGAGGGCGCCGCCTTCATCGGCAAGGAGATCGCGCTGGTCCACAAGCTCGATCCCAGCCGCCTGGTCACTTTCGCGTCGGACAAACGTGAGCACGATATCTCCATGGCACCAGAGGCGCCTTCCGAAGCGCCCGACCTCATCGCCGTCAACGAATATTTCGGCTGGTACTATGGCAAGCTCTCGGACGTCGGCCCTATGCTGGATATGATGCATGCGAAGTATCCGGACAAACCCATCCTCGTTAGCGAGTACGGAACCGAAGCCGTAGCCGGCTGGGATCCTGCCACTGCGCACCCTGACAACAAGGGCGTGACGAAGGATTACAGCCCGGGCTACCAGGCCAAATTCCTTACTGAGCACATGGAGCAGATCTACGCGCTGTCGCGCCGCAGCTTTGTTGCCGGTGGCGTCATCTGGGTCTACAACGATTTTCCTGATCCGCACCGTGTCGGCGGCGATCAGCCGGATATTGCGGAGTACCGTAACAACAAGGGCCTCGTCACCATGGACCGTGTGCGTAAGCCCGCTTACTCTGTCGTGCAGGCGTTCTTCCACGGGCTCGCATCCGCGCCGCCTGCGATGGCGACCCGCACCTCACTGACTTCCACTTCGCTTAGCCCAAAGCGGTAAGGGAAACTCATCATGCGACGACCCGCATCTATTTTGCTCATCCTTGTCGCAGCAGTGATGTTCCCGTGTGCCGTTCCAACGCTCGCGCAGGACGTCGCTGCGCACTCCGCGCCCGCAACTGCGGCACAGTTCGACGCGTGGCGCGCACAGATGCGCAAGGCGCTTTACGTTCCCGATCCGCTTCCGCCTCTGGCATTCAGGAGCTATGGCACTTTCTCGCCGGCTTCGGGAGTTATAGCCGAGCGAGTCACCTACGCGACGCAGTTTGGCATGCGCGTACCCGCGATTGTCTATTCGCCGCGGCGCTCGGCGGCAGCGCGCCTTCCGGCGCTCGTCATCGTCAACGGACATGGCGGGGACAAATACAGTTGGTACTCGTTCTACTCCGGCATTCTGTACGCACGCGCCGGTGGAGTCGTTCTCACCTATGACCCCATCGGCGAGGGCGAGCGCAACGACGAACACAAATCCGGCACTCGTGAGCACGACCGTGAAGTCGACGGGCCGCACACGGGCGAGCGGATGGGCGGGCAGATGATCACTGACGTGATGCAGGCTGTCAGCTACCTGCGCCAACGGCGGGATGTCGATCCTGCGCGCATCGCGATTGCGGGCTACTCGATGGGCTCCTTTGTCTCCGCCCTCACGGGCGCTGTGGACACACGCATCCACGCGGTCGTGCTCTCGGGCGGCGGCGATCTCGATGGCAATGGCGGCTATTGGGATTCGAGTTCGAAGCTCATGTGCCAGGCCCGTCCTTACCAGGCGCTCTCCATCCTCGGCGACAAGGGCGCAATCGTTTATGCGCTCAACCAGAGGCGTGGACCGACGTTCATCATCAACGGAAGCGCGGATACGCTGGTCGACATTCCGCACCATCTCGAGCCCTGGTTCGAACAACTCCGCGAGCGCGTGGAAGCGATTACGGGCACGAACAAGGACGTTTTCGAAACCTATTTCATCCCCGACGTAAGTCATCGCCCCAACTGGGTTACGCGCCCAGCTGCTTTGTGGCTGCAGCGGACGCTCAATTTTCCCAACTGGAACGCGAAGGAGATTGACGCTCTACCCGAGACCCACATCAGCGAATGGGCCGCAAAGAACAATGTCGATATGGACCGCGGGTACATCCAGGAAGATCGTGAAGGCGG
>DASWCA010000070.1:0-3331 GCA_036390355.1 Acidobacteriaceae bacterium | reverse complement strand
GATCGACGTGGTCGATCGTACGTCAGGGGAGAAGATTGCGTCGTGGCCAACAGCAGGACGCGGCGCAAATTTCGCGATGGCGCTTGATCGCGCCCGCCAACATGTCATCGTGGCATTTCGCCAGCCGGCGGAGCTAGGGATATTTTCCGTGGCGGACGGCAGCTTCATCGCGTCCGTTCCGACCTGTGGTGACGTGGATGATCTTTTCCTCGATTCGAACCGCGACCGCATTTACGTCAGTTGTGGTGAGGGCTTCGTCGATGTGCTTGCGGCGGACGGCAATTCGTACCGGCAAGTCGCGCATATTGCCACTGCTCCAGGAGCGCGGACGTCGCTTTTCGTACCCGAATTGGATCGCTTCTTGTTGGCAGTCCCTGCAAAGAGCGAGGCTGCAGCGGCGATCTGGATTTTTCGCCCATCACCCTGAGGTGCCGTCCGCGGAGGCGCGAACATGTCCACCGGTGAGTCTCTTCCAATCCGATGCGCCGCGGCATCATTGATCTTGCTTGGTATTGCAGCATGCTCTGGCCCCGCCTTCGCCTATCGGCCATTCGACGGCACCGACGCTGCCGTAGTGGCGCCCGGAGAGCTCGAGGTCGAATTGCAGCCTGCTGGTCTTCAACATGAGCAAGGGACCCAGACCTTGATTGCGCCGTGGACGGTCGTGAATATCGGCTTGAGCGAAGGATGGGAGGCGGTTTTCGAAGGGCGAGGCGAAACGCCGCTGGTGCCTTTGGGGCCGACAGAGTTAACGACGGCCGGCGCATTTCTCAAGCACGTCGTGGTGCCGGGCAGTCTTCAGGGCAAGAGCGGACCAAGTATCGCGACCGAATTCGGTGTGCTGCTGCCGGACAGCACAGGCGATAGCGGCGTTGGGGCGAGCTGGGCCGGCATTGTCTCGCAGCGTTGGGATTGGGGAACGGTTCATTTCAATGTCGAAACTTTGCTGACGCGAGACCATCATGCCGATGTTTTTGTCGGCACCATCATCGAAGGCCCATTCAAGTGGAAGGTGCGGCCGGTCGCGGAGTTTTTTTACGAGAAAGAATTCGGCCTGGAAGAGACGGTTTCTGGACTGGTGGGTCTAATCTGGCAAGTCAACGACAAGCTCTCCTTCGATGTCGCCTTTCGCCACGCGCTTACCAATGGCCATGCCGTCAATGAAGTCCGCGCCGGACTAACTTTTGCCGTTCCGATTCGCTTCGACGGCGCCCACAATCGATGATGCTTGGGACCGCGTGCGATGCAGAGGGGCCATTTGCAAGACCGAAGCAGGTCGGAGGAAATCGCGGGTAGCTGAAGAAAGGACTGAGAAGGGAATTCGGCGACGATTTCGGAAAAAGTGGCGCTCGTGTATCCGGGAAAAGGGTAAGGCTGCACGAGCGAGTTCTGCCGCTGAAGGTCGGGATCGGACCGCCATCCGGTCGCTTTAGAAGGCGAGAACCTCCCAACCATTCTAACTAGGGCTGCGGGTCGATCAATTGCCTGAGTGCAGGCACAGACCACCGCAGCCCACTTTACGATGATCTGACTTCTTGTCTCCCCCTGCGCAGTTCATACGGCAACTGTCGATTCCCGCCGGCTGCCGATGAATCATCCGGAGCCGGTAGAATGACCCGGAACAAGCTTCCATCCGTCCCTTCACTTGAGAGTTCGACTTGTCCGCCGTTCGCCTCAACCGCCCAGCGAGCGATTGCGAGCCCCAGTCCGACCCCGCCCTCTTCCCTCGAGCGGCTAGCGTCGACGCGATAGAAGCGATCGAAAATGCGATCCCGATGCTCGGCAGGAATCCCCGGTCCCGTGTCTCGTACCTCGATCATGGCCCGCCCGCCTGTCGCATTCACTTCCACAGTAATCGTGCCGCTATTCGGGGTGTATTTTATCGCATTATGTATCAGATTCATGAGCGCTTGACGGATGAGCGCGGCGTCTCCCGTTGCATGGACTCGGATCGGAGTTCGGAGCGTAAGCTCTTGCTGCTTTTCGTCAGCGAGCACGCGGAGCTGATCGATGACATGTCCCGCCAACCCTCCAAGGTCCATGGCCTCTGGCGCCAGCTGGATCTTTCCCGACTCGGCGCGCGTGAGGATCAGAAGGCTCTCGACGAGCCGCGTGAGCCTGTCTACCTCCTCCAGCATGCTGCCGATGACGTCGCGATAGGTAACGGCATCCAGTGTGTTCTGCAGCGCCACCTCCCCCACGCTGCGCATCGCGGTGAGTGGGGTGCGTAGCTCGTGCGAAGCATCGGCCGTGAAACGGCGCAGTCGTTCGAACGCATCCTGCAGACGGGATAGGGTGTCATTGAATACTGTTGCGAGCCGCCCGAACTCGTCCTGGGCGTTATCGACCGGAAGCCGTTTGGCGAGCGATTCCGCGGTGATCTCCCGGGCCTTTTGCGCCATGGCCCCGACCGGAGAGAGTACGCGACCGGCAAGGAAGTAGCCTCCCGCGATCGCCAGGCCGGCAGCGAAAGGAATACCCATCGCGAGGATGACTGCGAGCGTCCAGAGCGTGTCCCGCAGGGAGGTTTCGTCAACCGCGGCGGCTACGCGATAGGACGATTCAGAAACGCTATGGACGCGATAGCGACGGCCGTTCGGCGCCGTCCAAGACAGCGGCGATGCCGAGTCGCCTAGTTGCTGCGCGCGTGACAGTCCTTCTCTCTCCCATGCTTCGGTCTGCTGACGGATGCCGCCGGCCTCGTCCACCTGGAACAATGTGATGCCCCAGTGGGAGGCCAAATCCTTCAGTTCCTCCGGTTCCTCGCGATAGACCTTGCCGATGGTCGCGATCTCTTGGCCGAGTTGCGCGTCCAACCCGGCGTAGAGACGAGCCTCGACGAAAAGCAGAATGCCTGCGGAAAAAATGCACACGATCAGCGTCAGCACGCCAGCGTGCCAGAGCGTAAGCCGTGCGCGCACGCTCGGCGGGCGGAACCTCATCCTTGCCTCCCATTCAGAAGGTATCCAAGGCCACGGACTGTGTGCAGCAACTTTCTTTCGTAGGGTTCGTCGATCTTGCGACGCAGCCGCGCGATTGTAACGTCGATGACGTTGTCGAGTGGTGTAGCCCTAGCCGTCGCATGCCACACATCGCGCGCGAGCATCTCCCGCGACACAATGCGACCGCTGTGGCGCAATAGATATTCGAGCAAGTCGAATTCCTTCGTGGTCAGGTCGAGAGACTGAGCTCCCCTGGAGACTTTGTGCGTGACGAGATCCATTTCAAGATCCTCGTGCTGGAGCTTGAGGATCTGATCCATGCGTCCGCGGCGGAGCAGCGCCCGGATGCGCGCGAGCAGCTCGGAAAATGCGAACGGCTTGGTGAGGTA
>DASWCA010000069.1:0-2828 GCA_036390355.1 Acidobacteriaceae bacterium | reverse complement strand
CGAACACTTACGACGCTGAAGTCGGCCGGACAGGCGGTGGCGCGTTCAACACCAGCATGAAGTCCGGCACCAATGCATATCATGGAGCCCTCTACGGCATGACCCGGCAGACCCCATGGAGCGCGAATTCCTGGGCGAATCTGCACACTCCTCTGCAACTCGGAGGTGTGCAGGTGTCCCCCATCACCCCGCGCGGCGATGTGACCACCTATCTGTACGCGGGTGCGGTCGGCGGCCCGGTTCCGCTCAGTGGAAAGACGAAATATCTGAAGGACACCTTCTTCTGGATTACTGAGGAGGGATACCGCCAGGCGCAGCCGCTTCCCGGCGTGGGCAACCTCATCGTTCCCACAGCGCAGGAAGCCGCGGGCAATTTTTCCGGCGATAACGTTTGCAACCTGAGCAGTTGCGCTTCGGTGACTCTGTATGACCCGACATCTCCCTTTGTCAGCGGCAAGAGAACCAAAGTCTTGACGGGAGTCTTGAATGGAGTGCCGACACCGAACGTGATTCCGGCGAGCTACATGAATCCGATCGGTCAGTGGATCGCGGCCAACGCCTATCCAAGCGCGACGTTTTCGACGACGTACAACCAGGTGAACTCAACCCGGGTCGACACGTTCAAGACGCGCTCCGATATGTACAGCGGAAAAGTGGATCACGTCTTCACGCCGTGGTGGACGGCAAATGCCTCTTACGTCCATCTGGCAACGCAGGAGCCGTCGGGCGATTTCTACGGCGACAAAGGAAATTTTTCGAGCGACGCCAAGCTTGTCCGCTATAACGATGCAACTTCGATTTCCAACATCTTCACGCTGAATCCCACCACGATTCTTACGGTCGGGTACGGGTTCAACCGGTATTACAGCGTCTCTTATCAATACAGCACGGGATTCAACGCCGCAAAAGACTTTGGCGGAGCTGGCTTCCCGCAGGGCTTCGTGAGCAACCTGCAGTCCATCACTTTTCCGCAGATCACGTCCAACGACGCGTCTCTCGGAAGCGCAACCGGCAATGGCGGCTATTCGATCCCGGCGGCCTCGCATAACTTCGTCGTCGGCGTTCAGAAAACGGTGGGCAAGCAAAATCTCAAGGCCGGATATGTATATCGCGCGCTGCATGTTGCATCGCAGCCCACGGGAGGCGGCAACGGGCAATTCGGCTTCACGGGCAATTTCACGTCGGTCGATGGCAAGGCGACCACCAGCAGCACCATTGCGGCGACTTCGACAAATGTCGCGGGTCTGGCCTATTCAGGCAGCGGCGTGGCCGATCTCCTGATGGGCCTGCCCGACACCGGTGCTCTCACCATCAACAAGGGATACTTCAATGAGCTGGCTTCATACCATGCGCTCTATGTCCAGGATGACTTCCGGGTAACCAGCAAGTTTACGGTCAACCTTGGAGTTCGTTACGAGTATGAGATTGGTGAGCGCGAGAAGAACAACCAGCTTGCCGTAGGCTTCGATCGTAACCTCACCTACGTCTTCCCGAGTGCGGCTGCCCCGATCGCGCACGGCGGCATTGCGTATGCCGGCACCGGCGGATACCCGGTGCATTGCTGCGCCGAGTCGAAGAACAAGTTCTCTCCCAGAATCGGAATGGCGTATGAGATTCGTACCGGCACGGTCATTCGCGGAGGATTCGGTATATTTTACGCGCCAGTCGCTGTGACTGCCTTCAATCCCGGCTACACCCAGGCGAGTTCCTACGCGCCCGGCAACATCGCGGCCGCGCTGACAACGAGCCAGATCGGCACGGGAGCCTTTCTTTCCAACCCCTTCTCCGGAGGGGCGAACGGCTCGCTGGTTCAGCCCTCGGGCAACACTCTGAGATATCTGACCGCCGTTGGATCGAGCATAGCGGTAAAAGATTTCAACCTGCAGTCGCCGTTTGTCGAGCAGTACTCGATCGACTTGCAGCATGAGCTTCCCTGGTCCACCTCGCTCAAGCTGGGCTATACCGGCGCGCACGCGGAGAAGTTCCCGCTGGCCGTGAACATCAACCAATTGTCAGACACTCAATTTGCGGCGCTGGCGGCGAGTCCCATTGATATGTCGGCCAAGGTTACGAACCCCTACTACACGCCGACGGTCACCGCTCCGGTTGGAGGCGCAGTTTATCCGACCGCCGGAGTCGTCGCTTCCTCGACCGTGGCACAAGGGCAGTTGCTGCTCCCCTACCCGCAGTTCTCGACCGTCACGTTGACCGAGAGCGCGGGTTATTCGCTCTACAACGCCTTTTCGCTCAAGGTGCAGAAGCGCGCGACAAAGGGCCTTACCCTGCTCTTCGGGTATACGTGGGCGTCCAACTGGGACAACCTCTACAGTGGCGGCTCGACCCTGAACAGCACCAACGGGCCGGCCGACAATTACAACCTCAAGGCTGAGTATGCGCGAGCCGTGAATGACATTCCCAACCGATACACTGCCGGCGTCACCTATCAGATTCCCGTGGGACGCGGCCACCACTTTTTCAGCGGTGCTCCTCGAATCGTGGACTACCTGATCGGCGGTTACGACGTAAATGCGATCCTGATCCGGCAGGATGGCGGCCCACTCGCCATCTCGCAGGGCACCAACTTCAGCACGACCTACGGGGCGGCGACTGGGTTTGGCGGCCAGGTTCGTCCGACCCTGGTCCCCGGTGTAAATCCCTGCTATTCGGGCAAACCCGAGAGTCGAAATGGCCTTGGCGGCAAGCCGATCTACTTCAACGCCGCGGCCTTCACTGGAACGCCTGCCTTTACTTACGGAACTCAGCCTCGCAGTCTTCCCTGCAAGGGACCTGGACTCTCCAACACGGATCTCTCGATCAACAAGACGTTC
>DASWCA010000068.1:0-9219 GCA_036390355.1 Acidobacteriaceae bacterium | reverse complement strand
TGACTCCGAGGGCGGAACCGTAGCCGCAGGCGGCCAGCGCTCCGGCGTTGCAGTGAGTTAGCACGGTGCCTTCCTGGGGAAGGAGGGCTGCGCCGAAGGCTCCCAGCTTGCGCAGGTTGGCGATGTCTTCGTCGTAGAGGCGGTTGGCGAGGGCGACGACGGCCTTCTTGATCTCGGTGATGGGTGTGTTGGCGGCGGCGAGCTGGTTGTAGAGGTCGCGGACCTGGGCGATACCCCAGAAGAGGTTGACAGCAGTCGGGCGGGTTTCTGCCAGGGTCTTGCAGATGACTTCGACCTCTTGATTGAGATCGGTGAGATTCGTGGCTTTGCTGCGGTCGATGCCAAGCGCGACCCCCATGGCGGCGGAGACTCCGATGGCCATGGCGCCGCGGACGATCATGTCTTTGATGACGGTGGCGACCTGTTTATAGTCGGTCGCAAGGACGTAGGTCTCCTCAAAGGGGAGTTTGGTCTGATCGAGGAAGTTGACGCCTTCGGGGAGCCATTCGAGTGTCGGAATCATGGGTACCACCAGTGTATCGCGGCCGACCGGCGGCGTTTGAAGATGTTCGCTAAACACTTGCCCCGAGTGCAGATGTCCGGCACACTATACCTACGAGGTGTTACGAATGAGTTCGCTCCTCGCCTTTGCTTCACCTTTTACCTTTTCCCCTCCCCTGGTTGGTTCTCGAATCTCCGTAGTGGTTGGCGCGATCGGTGTTGCTCTTTACTTTCTGCCGTCCATGATCGCGGGATTGCGGAGGACGACTCACTCGCTGTGGCTCTTTGCCGCAAACCTGTTCCTCGGGTGGACAGGAATCGGCTGGCTCGTCGCAGTGGTGTGGGCGTTCACCGGAGAGACGCACGCCGAGGCCTCGGCGCAGGTGATCGACCACGAGAGGCTCGCTGCGGCTTTGCGCAACGCCCAGTTTCTGGCGACCGTGCCTGAGGGTTCGAAGACGCGCCTGCGGCAAGGCAAGACGCGGTTGCCGGTTGTCATGCTGGGTGCGGCGGCATTGCTGGCAATTATCGCCGGAATCGTGTTCATCAACAGGACAGCCGGCAGCGGAGCGAAAAGGCCTCTGACGATCACCAACGCTGTGGCAACCCAGCCCGACGTTCGCGATCCGGATGAACTGGAGGAACGCGCGACCTTCCAGGAGATCGTCAACGCCTGCGGCCAGCCTGAGCTGCGCTGGACCACGACCGTGGGGCAGGACATCTACCAGCAAAACGTAGACCACCTGTGGTACTCGCATGTTCCGGCGGAGATCCGGCTCAGCGTTCGGCCGAATGAGAAGAAGGAAGAGGCGCGCCACTGGATCTTTGCCGGGGCGGCCGAGTCGTTCCAGGGCAATGCGATCTACACCGCGAAGGAACTGAAGGAACGCATGCCCTGTATGGCCCCGTGGGCGGACTCGCGCGTGGCTGAGGAGACGGAGAACGGGAAGCGGACGTTTTAGCCATTGGGTGCTGCCCCGTCAGGATCTCCAACGGCTACCCCGTGAGGGAGCCATTCGAGGGTGGGATCATGTTTCTTTCGTTTATCGCGGATCGGGCCGGGGTTAGAATGCGGCATGGGTTCGTTGCGGTTCGATGGTGTCCGGTTTTCCGCATATTCCGACGACCATCTTCCTCGGCACGTCCATGGTAGTTACGCCGGAGTCGTGGTCATTGTGGAGTTATTTCAAGACGGAACCGTCGGCCTCTCGAAGCGGCGAAGGAATATCCTGCCGCCAACGGCGAAGAAGAATGCGGTAAAGAAGGTTCTTTTGACGGCCGAGCGCCAGGTGACTCAACTGGCAAGGCTATGGGAGGAGATTCATGGGAAAAAATCTGCGCACGACAGACGCTGAGATCGATGCGGCCGTAAAGCGGGCCCGCCTAGAACCGGAGCCGCCGACAGCCGTCAGCGCCAGGTACCATCTCTCCACTGACTCAGTCATTATTGGACTAAAGAGTGGGAGGAGACTTATCGTTCCGCGAGAGGAGATACAGGGTCTTGCGACCGCCAGAAAAAGTGATGTCTCCGAAATTGAGATTGAGAATCTTGGCACCGCTTTGAGTTGGCCGCGCCTCAACCTGGATTTCTCAGTCGAGGGTCTGCTGAAGGGCATCACAGGAAACCGCAGGTGGATGCAGGAACTGGCGTGGCAGAGACAGCGGCAGAAGAAGAGAAGTGCGGTCGTTGGTGGGGCGAAGCAGGTGTTTGTACGGGCGTGAGGGACAAACTTCGGGTCGGCAATTGACTAGGTTTTCAGGGCAATGTGAGCTTTGCGGACGTCGCTGGCGGTGTAGACGCTAACAAACGGGATGACGTTGTCGGCGGGGACTTCGGCGAGGGCGCGCTCGATATTGTCGCGGCCGCCTTGCTCGCGGTCGACCAGGCAGAGGACTCCGGCGATGGTCATGCCGGCGTCGCGGGTGGCTTCGATGGCGGTGATAGTGGAGCCGCCGGTGGTGCATACGTCGTCGACGATGACGACCGGGGCTCCAGGGTGGAGGAAGCCTTCGATGCGACGGCCGGTGCCGTGAGTCTTCTCGGCTTTGCGGACGAGGAAACCGTGGAGAAGGGCGGGCGCGGGGCCGGGATCTTCGTCGGCTAAGGACGGGTCTTCGAGGGCGAGTTCGCCGGAGAGTGCCTGGATTTCAACATAGTCGGCGAGCGCCCACGCACTGGCTGAGGCCGTGTTCGAGACCAGCGGGTCCGCGCCCATGGTGAGACCTCCGACGGCGACGGCGTGGGGAATCTTTTCGCGGATGAGGTCGTAGAGGACCAGGCCGCTGAGCCGGCCGCCTTCGGCGTGGAGCGTGGTGGTGCGGCAATCGATGTAATAGTCGGACTTCTGGCCGGAGGCGAGTGTGAAGTCGCCGAGCTTGAAGGAGAGCGTTGCGATCAGGTCGAGGAGGGCGGTGCGCTGGTCGGTGGGCATTGGGGTAAGGATAAATGACGAGCGCTCAGCAAGGGGTGGTATGCTGCTGCCACCTATGCGAAGACTGTGGATTGGTGTGGTGGCGTTTGGATTGCTTGCGATGGGGTGGGGGCAGGCTCGGGCTGATTCCGCTGTCGGCAAGGTGCTGACGGGGCAGTACTCGGCGACGGCTGCGATGAATGCGCTGTATGGGAATTACGATGCTGGCTCGAAGTCTTCGCTCTTGGCGCCGAAGCGAGGTGCGGCCTATGAGCCGTCGTGGCCCAGCAAGGTGCGAGTGAAGATAGTTACGGACTCGTCCTACACGGACGATAGCGTGCCGCGGCATGTGCTGGTGACGTGGGCGCGACCGGATGAGAAGAGCGACGGACAGTACACGTGTCATGCATGTGGAGTGTTGCTGGGAGTGGCCGTCTTCCGGCAGGAGCAGGGCAACTGGAAGGTGGAGGCGAGTGCGCTACAACTGGTCGAGACCGGAGCATGGGGGCAGCCGCCGCAGGTGAAGGTGCAGCGGCTCGGGGAACACACGTGGGGGCTGGTGATGCAGATGGGGGACATGCACCAGGGCGAGACTGAACAGGCGCTTTGGGTCTACGGACCGAAGTCGGGGGAATTTGCGGAGTGGTTCAGGGCGGAGCTTGCGGACATGAATCCAGAGCGGGGCTTCAAGGACGACTGGTGCGGGACGCGGAGTAGCGGCGACATGGACGTGATGTGCGTGTGGAAACGGCTCGACTACTCGCTGGTTCCGGAGGCGGGGAAGGAGATGTATGAGCTGGTGCGGACCGAGCGCGCGAAGGGCAGGGAGGTGCAGACGTACTGGCGTTTCGTTGGCGGGAAGTATGTGGCGGCGGCAAAGCCTTAGCGGTTCTTACTAGGTTCCCGGGAGGGTACGGCGCGAGCGCCGCTGGGCGAATTCAAGAGTAGTCTCGATGACGGCCAAACGAACGTCATGATCGTTGACTGCACGCGTTAGCTCTTTGACTTCGATTGAAAGTCTAGTCAATTCATCACTGACGAGGAATATTTTTTTGACAATTGAGAAAAGATCGCTTCCAACGGTCACGCTCGCTTCTCCCGGCGTTCCCTGATAAGGGCAAGGTTCTCCGCAATTTCCTTTCGCGATGCGCGTGCGGAAGCAAGGGCGGCATCCAAGGCCTGATTCATCTCAGCGATTAGACTTCGCATGCTTTGCTCTTCCTTGCCTGAGGAGCCATATGCATGGATCGACCGCCGAACAATTTCGCTCGCGGACACATTCTCGTCGCGAGCAAGCTTCTGGAGGCGCCTTTTCTCGCTGGGTTTCAAGAGAACCACGGTGCGGGCAGGTGCGGAGTTTGAAGCGATTGCCATGGCTGAAGCATAGCACATGTGCATGACATGTGCATCAGCGGGACATGCGGTCGAGGTGGCGGTAGCCTCCGGTGGCGATGAACAGAAGCAGAAAGTCGAAGAGGTTATAGGCAGCGTGGACGACTGCCGACGCGGCGACTGACTGAGTCTTGATGCGGACAAAAGTGAGGGCAAGCGAGACGGAGAAGAGGACCAGCATTACGGCCCACATGTGTGCGTCCTGCTGAAAGTGCATCATGGCAAACAGAATGCTGGTGAGGATCGCGGAGAAGATCAAGCCTAACGGCGTCAGCGATGTAGTCGCCTGCCATCGAGCGAGCGCGTTTTCGGTGCGCGGTAGGCTAAGCCAGTCGTATGCGATGGCGAATGCCGGCAGCAGGAATCCGCGAAAACAGATTTCCTCGAACACTGGGGCGACCAGGGTACCGAAGACAGTGATCAACCAGGCGTTCGACGGCGTGAGAAAGAACACGTCGATGGGGAGCTTCTTGGGCGGCGTGATGAGGTAGGTCAGGACCTGCATCATCGCACTGAGCAGAAAGCCGAGCGCGATCAGCTTGCTCGCGTTCAGGCGAGCGGTTGTCCAGCGCCACTGCAGGCCGTCGACAAAAGCGCGCTTCCAGACCAGCGGATAGAAGATCCACGCTACCAGCAATGTGGTCAAATAAGTTGCGGTCTGCATCGCGATCTGCAACTTTGGATGCTGGACTGTGATCGCGCCTGCGTGGATGGTCGTCGGCAATATTCCCAACGCAAGAAACACGACTTGAATCAGAATCAGCAGCAGTCCGGCGAAGCTGACGAAGAGAAGCGCATGGGCGAGATTCGGGATGCGCCTGGGCGGTCGCGCGGGGTCGAGGCTGACGGGATCTTCTGCGGCCGGTGGATCGGGTACGTTGGTGAGGAACAGGCTCATGCTGTCTTTGTCCGCTTTGCGGATGCGCCCTTCTTTGTGGACTTCGCGACGGCCGGCGCTATGGCTGGCTTTGCCGGTTCGGCTGGGCGCGCCACAGGCATCCCGGTCTTCTTCTCGGGCACGATGAATTTGCCTCGGGCCGATTTTACGCGGTCAGGTGCAGCCGCGATATCGAGCGGCTGCGGGCCGGCGTGAGAGTGGCCATTATTCGTGCTGAGCAGTTGATTGGGCGCGTAGTGGCGGGCGAGGAAGTTTCCGGTGTGGGAGTTGCCGACCGTCGCGATCTGCTCCGGAGTGCCATGCGCAATGATGCGGCCGCCGCGCTCGCCGCCTTCGGGGCCCATGTCGAGGATGTAATCCGCGTTGCGGACGATGTCGAGATTGTGCTCGATGATGATGATCGTATTGCCGAGATCGGTGAGGCGATGCAGAACTTCAAGCAGGCGGCGGACATCGTCAAAGTGGAGGCCGGTGGTGGGCTCGTCGAGCAGGTAGAGGGTGCGGCCTGTCTGCCGCTTGGAGAGCTCGCGGGCAAGTTTCATGCGCTGAGCTTCGCCACCGCTGAGCGTGGTCGCGGACTGACCTAGGTGGATGTATCCGAGGCCGACGTCGACCAGAGTTTGCAGTTTCGCCGCGGCAGTCGGAATGTCTTTGAGGACGGGCAGAGCGTCGGCGATCGGCAAGTCGAGCAGGTCGGCGATCGAGTAGCCGTTGAACCGAACGCTCAGCGTTTCCTGATTGTAACGGCGGCCGTTACAGACGTCGCACAGGACGTAAACGTCCGGCAGAAAGTTCATCTCGATGCGGCGCTGGCCTTCGCCCTGGCAGGCTTCGCATCGTCCACCCTGCACGTTGAAGGAGAAGCGGCCGGGCTTGTAGCCGCGCTCTCTGGATTCGGGGAGCATGGCGAACAGGTCGCGGATGGCCGTAAAGACGCCCGTGTAGGTCGCCGGATTTGAGCGCGGCGTGCGGCCGATCGGCGACTGATCGATCTCAATCACCTTGTCGATCTGGTCGATGCCGACGACGCGACTGTGTTGGCCGGGTTCCTCGCGTGAGCCGTAGAGTTCCCTGGCCAGCGCGCGGTAAAGAATGTCGGTAACCAGAGTGGATTTGCCCGAGCCGGAGACGCCGGTGACCACCGTCATCACGCCGAGAGGGAAGTGCGCGGTCACCTGTTGCAGGTTGTGCGCCTGCGCGTTCTCGACCGTGATCCACTTGCCGCTGAGCGGCCGAGGCTGTGCGCGCGCGACGATCTCGATCTTGCCGGCGAGATACTGCCCGGTGAGCGAGGCAGGATTGTCCATCACCTCCTGCGGCGTTCCGGCGGCGATGAGAAGCCCGCCATTCTTGCCTGCGCCGGGCCCGAGGTCGAGGACGTAGTCGGCTTTGCGGATCGTGTCTTCGTCATGCTCGACGACGAGGACTGTATTGCCGAGGTCGCGGAGGTCTTCGAGCGCGTTGATGAGGCGCTGATTGTCGCGCTGATGCAGCCCGATCGAAGGCTCGTCCAGCACGTACAGCACGCCGCGCAGCCGGGAGCCGATCTGCGTGGCCAGGCGAATGCGCTGCCCTTCGCCTCCGGAAAGCGTCGCGGCGGAGCGGTCGAGCGAGAGGTAGTCCAGGCCGACGGCGTTGAGGAATTCGAGGCGCTCGATGATCTCGCGCTGCAGGCGATCGGCGATGACGGCGTCGCGGCCGGTGAAGCGCATGGCGCGAGACGCGGTGAGGCCGCGCTCGAGCGACAGGGCCGTGAAGTCGGCGATCGATAGGTTCGAGGTTCGAGGTTCGGGGTTCGAGGTGCCGGACGCGGGGGTGATCGGAATCGTAACGGCGAGCGATTCGGGGCGGAGCCGCTTGCCTTTGCAGCGCGGGCACGTGGTCGCGGACATGTACTGCATCATGTACTCGCGGTAGCCCTCGGATTTGGTGTCGTCGAGGTTGGAGCGGAGGTAGGAGAAGATGCCGTGGAATCCGGTGCGGCCGACTTCGTTTTTTGGCGGCCCGTAAAGGAAGAGGTCCTGCTGAGCCTTCGTGAGCCGCTCGAAAGGCAACTTCAAGTTAACCTTATACTTATCGGCGGCAAGTTTAATAAGACGCAGGAGATACATGGAGCCAGACCCGGGTCCCATTGCGCCGTCGAGCAGCGGCTTGGACCAGTCGGTGATGGTCTTGGCGGGGTCGAAGTCGTAGATGCTGCCGAGGCCGTGGCACTCCGGGCACGCGCCGTAGGTGGAGTTGAAGGAGAAGCTGCGTGGCTCAAGACGGGGCACGTCGATGCCGCAGTCCGGGCAGGCCATTGAGGACGAGTAGAGCGTCTCTTCCTGCGCGCGGTTGGCGCCCTGGATGCCGATCAGGACGAGTCCGTTGGCCATCTGCAAGGCCTTGGCTACGGAGGCTTCGAGGCGCTTGGTGTCGTACTTCTGAGGTTCGAGGTTCGGGGTTCGAGGTTCGAGGGGTTTGAGGATGATGCGGTCGACGACCGCCTCGACCGTGTGGTTCTTGCGCTTGTCCAGGCGCATGCCCTCGGTGAGTTCCGTCATCTCGCCGTCGATGCGGGCGCGAAAGCCTTGCTGGTCCAGGGCTTCGAGTTCCTCGCGGAACTCGCCCTTGCGGCCGCGGACCAGCGGCGCGAAGACGGTGATTCGCTCTCCGGGAGCCATGGCAACAATGCGATCGACGATCTGGTCCGCGGTCTGACGTGTGATGGGCAGGCCGCAGTTGGGGCAGTGCGGCTGGCCGACCGAGGCGTAGAGCAGCCGGAGGTAATCGTAGATCTCGGTGATGGTGCCGACGGTCGAGCGCGGGCTGCGCGAGGTGGTCTTCTGCTCGATGGAAATCGCCGGTGAAAGCCCATCGATTGCGTCCACATCCGGCCGCTCCATCTGGTCGAGGAACTGGCGCGCGTAGGCGGAGAGAGTTTCGACGTAGCGGCGCTGGCCTTCGGCGTAGATGGTGTCGAAGGCGAGCGACGACTTGCCGGAACCGGAGAGGCCGGTGACGACGGTCAGCGTATTGCGCGGGATCGAGACTGAGACGTTGCGCAGGTTGTGCTGCCGCGCGCCGCGCACCGTGATGTGAGTAATTGCCATGCCGATTCGTTTGGCCGGATACTCCCACCGTGCGGCGTGAGAGGGAATAGGCCAAGTCTCTAGGATACGGCATTCCGGTGAGTCGGGTTTTGGGGCTGGCTGGGGGCCGGGAGAGCATGTGTGTCGAAGTGACCGTCACGGGCGCCGCCCGCAGCTACCCCGCAAGTCCGGCCTACTGCATCTTTTGGGTGATCGCCTACGAATAGAGCAGTGGTGTTTTATCTATCCAGCTTTCGGTAAATCGGCGATCGGCGGTCCGGGTCCGGGGGACGTATCTGATTAAGCAATGATGCTGGCGGAAATTTTCTTGAACTTCACTTTTGATCGATTGAATTGTTGTAACAATAGCCGTGGGATTATTGAGCCTTTCCTCCCATTCGCGTGTTGATCCGCAAGAATTCCAGAGATGAGGAAGTTTTCCGATGAGTGACTCGGTGGTATTGGTGTGTGCGGTTCTGGCTTCGCTGGCGGCAGGGGTCTTGGTGGCTCACGGAGTGTGCCTGGCGATGTTTGGCGTCTTCCGCATGCATGCGCGGCAAGTGGCGACTGAGCCGGTGGTGCGGCTCAGCGGCACGGCCAGCATTGTTGAAGGATAGCTAGGAATCCGGCAATCCTTTTGCGGGTTGCGCGATAATCATTTGCGTGACCCGCGCGACCGAATCTTCCTCCTCCGCCTCCAGCATCCGACTTACACTTGCCGTCACCGGCGCCAGCGGCTCCATCTTTGCTGCCGAAATGCTGCGCGCGCTCGATCGAGACACACGCGTTGCCAGGGTGGACTTCATTCCGTCGGAAGCAGCGCTGCGGGTTTTTGCGGAAGAGCTGCAGCTTAGCGGGCGCAATGGGCTGGTAGAAAAGCTGCTCGGCGGCGAGAGTTCGGGTGGCAAGATCGCGCAGCATACCGAGGCTGATATTGGCGCCAATG
>DASWCA010000067.1:0-26560 GCA_036390355.1 Acidobacteriaceae bacterium | reverse complement strand
CACCCGGCCACTCCAGCGCCGCTCCAGCCACGCTGGTCGCGACCGTTACAGTGATCGTCGTTGTCCCTCCCAGCGCCGGCGAAGCGGGGTTCACCGTGCACGTCGAATGCGCCGGGATTGGCCCACACGTAAATGCCACCGTCCCCGGCACACCTGCCGCAGACGTCAGCAGCAGCGGATACACCGCCTGTCCTCCCGCCGCAATCGTCGCCGACGTGTTCCCGTTCGCGTTCAACGCAAAGTCCACGCCCATCCCCGTCAACTGCAAACTCTGTGGCGACGATCCCGCATTGTCGACCACCGTAAAGCCGCCCGCCCGCGCACCTCCCATCGTCGGCGCAAATACAATTTGCGCCGTACACGCCGAACCCGGCGCCAGGCTCGTCCCGCACGTATTGCCCCCTGCGACGATCGCAAAATCTCCCGTCGCTCCCATGCTCTGGATCAGCAGCGGCATTCCGCCGTTATTCGTCAGTGTCACTGTCTGCGACGCCGCACTCAACCCCACCGCCGTCGCCCCAAACGTAAGCGTAGAGACCGGCGACAACGACACTCCAGCAGGCGCAACTCCTGTCCCGTTCAAAGCCACTGTCTGGCTCCGATACGTATCCGACACCGTCAGTACGCCCGCGCCCAGGCCCACGCTCTTCGGCACAAACGCAACCAGCAGCGAGCAAGCCGAGTGCCCATTCAGCGAGTTCCCGCACCCATTCACAACCGTAAAGTCACCGCTCGAAATCTGCGCCGCCACCAGCGTCAGCGCCGCATCGCCCGAGTTGGTCAGCGTCACCTGCTGGGTCGCGCTCGCCGTATTCAACTGCTGCGGCGCAAAGCTCAGGCTCAACGGCCCCAGCGCATCCGTGGCCGGCAGAACCCCCACGCCGCTCAGCGACGCCATCTGCGTCCCCACGCTATCCACAATGCTGAAGCTGCCTGTCCGAGTCCCCGAAGCCGTCGGCTTGAACGCCACCGACACCGTGCATCCCACGCCCGCCGCCAGCGTCGCTCCACACGTGTTCGCGGTCATCACAAAATCGCCCGTCACCACCGGAGCCTGCAGCGTGACCGTGAAGCCGCCCATGTTCGAGACCGTAATATTCTGCGCCACACTCAGCGCTCCTACGTTTGTTCCCGAATATGTAACCGTTATTGGATTCAGAACAATCGCCGCTGCAGGCGCACCCACGCCGCTGAGAGTCACCGTGGCCTGCCCACCCGCCACATTGCCGTACACGGTCAGCACACCCGCGCGCGCACCCGTCGCTGACGGCAGAAACGTCACCTGCACCGCGCAACTTGCCCCCGCCGCAACCGCGGTCCCGACGCAGTTATCCGTCTCGTTGAAATCTCCCGCCGCCACAATCTGCGACACCGTCAACGGCGCGTTTCCCGAATTTGTAACTGTAATAGCCTGTGCTGCACTCGCTGTCGCCACGGCCTGGGTCGCGAACGTCAAACTTCCCGCGCTCAGCATCATCGCAGGCATCGCCGGAGTCGCCGCGGTCAGCAGCGGAATCTGCCAGATGCCCCGCCCATAGGTCCCCGCACGGAGCTCGCCCAACCGTCCATCGCCCGTCGCAAGTCCGGGTGCTGCGGCCAACTGCACGACCGGAGCATTCGGAAGACCCGTCCCATACGCGCTCCAGCAGTTCCCCGACGCGCACGTCGCCACCTGCGTCGTCGCGTAGACCCCTGTGTCCATCGCCACGTAAAGCGTGTTCGCATCGTTCGGATCAACCAGCACTCCGTTCGCCGGAGCATTCGGCAGGTTGCTCGAGATATTCGTCCAATGCGCCCCGCCATCCAACGACCGGTACACATGAGCCGCGTTTACTCCGTTCCCCGCAAACCCCATCACCGTCGCATACACCGTCTTGCCCGTCGCATCATGAGCATCCATCACCACCGACGAAACATCGAATCCACCCGGATTGAACACGCCGGCGCTATCGTTGACGACCGTCGACTTCGCCACATCCGTCCACACCGTGCTTCCGCTTGCACTTCCCGCCGCGAAGTTCGCAAATACGTGGCCGCCTATGGTCCCGCCCCCATCAAGCTTTCCCGCCATCGCCGCATACAGCACCGTCGACCCGGCATTCTGCGCCGCCACCAAACCACTCGCCGGACCGCCCGCAGCCAGCGCCCGCACCATCGGACTCGTCACGCTGCACGCCGCATTCTGCGGCGCGCCAAACATTGCGCTGATCGCGTTCGACCCGGACCACCCCGATCCACTCTGCGCCGGCCCGCGCCAAACCCTGCACGTCCCGACTGCCACATCCGTCGCCATTGCCGGATCGAGCAGCATCGGCGCATCGATCAACGAAATATCATTCGCCACCTGCGCGTACCCAATCGTCGGAGCGCCCGCAAAATCCGCCGCCGCGCACACACTCCCATTCGCGCAATAGCGAAGATTCACACCCGCAGCCGTCGACACATACCAGTTTTGCGGATTCGCCGCATCGATCGCGACCATCCCGCCTTCGCTGGCCGAAATCTGCAGCCACGGCCCAGCGGTCGCACCCCCGGTGGCGGCAACTCCGTTCGCTCCCACCCCCACCAGCAGCGTCGCCACGTCGGTAGGATGTTCGGCGAAACTCACCACTTCGGCCAGCGAACCCAGCCCTCCATTCAAGTTCTGGAAGTGAGTCGCATCGTCCGCTGAGCATGGAGTCTGTTGCTCATTCACCCCATCCACCGACCGCCACACACCGCCGTCATTCCCCAGATAGACCAGCGGCAACCCACCCGTCCCTGCGCCCGACAGCACCGCAATCGCATGCTCCGCCGGAGACACCATCGCCGGCGCCGCGCATCCATTCACCGCGTTCGTCGTATTCCGCAGCGCGCATCCCGCCGACAGCGAACATCGATACAAATCCTCCGTCCCAACAAACAACACCGTATCCGAACCCGCGCCAACCGCCGCCAGCGACAGATCGTAATCCGCCTGTGCAATCACAGTACTGCCGCTCACATCCAGCGGCCCCGACAGCAACCGTTTCCCAAACGCGATCGGAGTCACCGCACAGCTTGTCCCCGACAGCCCGCACACGTCCTGCCATAATCCCTGGTCCAGGTTGTTCGCATCCACGGTCAGCGCAAACGTATCGCCCGTCCCGGATTGCACCGCCAGCGCCCCGCGAAAGATCGGACAGTCCCCACTCGTACTCACAGGGCACGCCGTCGTGGTCAAGCCCGCACCTGGTTGGTGCGTCAGCCGCGTCCACATACTCCCGTCCGCCGACTCGTAGTACCCATGGAACCGCACCGCCGCATAAAACCTCTGCCGCACCGCATTCCAAACCACCGCCGTCGCCGCGTTTCCAGGAACGTCCCCCGTCTGCGGCCCCTGCACCGCCTGGCTCCCATCCTTGATCGTCGCCATCTGCCAGTTCATGCCCGCATCCAGCGAGTAGTACAGCCCCATCGCGCTGTACGTCCCATCGGGCGCATTCACCAGAACGCCCTCCTTCGCCTGAGACATCGCCGCGACCACCAGCTTCGGGGTAAGCGTGCTCCACGCAAATCCCGCCACTCCCATGCCGGCGAAAGAATGGTTGCCCGCCACACCGTCATGCGAACCCTGCGCCAGCGTCCATGTCACGCCCCCATCCGCCGACCGCAGAATCCCCTCACCGTAATAGGAGTCCGACGCGTCGTTCGGATCGCCTGTCCCTGCCAGCACCACTCCGCCGCTCACACTCACAGCCCCGATGCTCAGCGACGGAATCGCCGTTGTCCCGGCATTCGCGCTGAAGACCGGCAACGTATCGGTCAGCGGCACAAACGCTATGCTCGCCGCCGCCCCCGCCGCATTCGTCGACTTCCAAACCCCGCCGCCCGTCGTTCCCAGGTAAACAGTATTCCCACTCGCGTCCGCCGGATCGATCGCCACCGAAGTCACCCGTCCCGTAACCAGGCCATACTTCTGACTCGCGATCTGTGCCGGCCCGACCGCCTGCCAGGCCGCATTCAACGGATTCACCTGCGCCGCAGCCCGGGTCGCTGTCCTTCCTGTTGCCTTTTCGTTCCCGGCCGGCTGCGCCATCGCCAGATGTTCCCGCCGGGCCGCGTCCAATTCCATCGCAGCTGAGGCCCCGCTCTCCGTCACCCGTCCCGCAAGAAACCGCTGTACCCGCACCGCATGAGGGGCCGCTGCAGTAGCAGCACCATCTTGAGCAAATCCACCCACTGCTCCCGGCAGCCACACCAGCCCTAGCCAGCAACCTGCAGCCCAGCGCGCAATCCGCCTCACCATCGCCGCCCTCGACAACTCTTCCGACCCGTCCACGCGCAGCCCGTCCTCAGCCGCATCACTCGATGCAGCCGGCGGAAGCAGAGCATTCAACGCGAAAAATCAGGCAGAAGGGATCAGGAAAACTCCAAAGCGTGCTCTGCGGTTGCTCTTGGAGATCTCTTGTGTCTTCATCGGCAGCGGGGCATTACTGCATCAGGATGCAGCCATGATCCAGCCGGCAACGCACAACCAAAAAGACCGTCGCGCGTGCGCCCCCAATCTACCACCCGCCGCCCCAGCCACCACAAAATTCTTCTCACCCTCGTCTTTTCTCCCGTCCTCCCCGTCTCAGATACAAACCAGCAACCTCGCAGATACACTGGACAACGCCGCCGCACACCAACCGCGAAACCAGCACGCCGCGAAAGAAGAAGCCATGCCCCGAAAGCTCTCCCCCGCGCCTCACGCCCTGCTTGCAGCCGCTGTCACCTGCCTCGTCCCGCTTCTCGCTCTCGCCGCCCAACAAGCCCCACCCGCGAGCCCGCCCACACCTCCCGACGCGAAAACCCAGGAGAAAGGCCTCGGCCTCACCGGCCCCGCCAACCCGAGCCTCCCCAACTTGATCCTCGTAGGCGACTCTACCGCCCGCAATGGGCACGGCCTCGGCTCCGACGGCCTCTGGGGCTGGGGAGCCCCCATCGCCGACCTCTTCGACCCCGCCAAAATTAACGTCGTCAATCGCGCCATCGGAGGCCTCTCCAGCCATACCTACATCTCCGCCGGACACTGGGACTCGACCCTCGAACTCATCAAGCCCGGCGACTTCGTCCTCATCCAGTTCGGCCACAACGACGGCGGCATCAACCTTCCCGGCACCCCTCCCGTCCCCGATCAGGGTCTCCTGCCCGGCGCCACTCCGCCATCGCCTCCACCCGGAGCGCCGACACGCGTGCCCACCGGCCGAGGCAGCCTCCCCGGCATCGGCGAGGAAACCCTGGACGTGGAGAATCCCCGCACTCACGCCCACGAGACCGTCCACACCTTCGGCTGGTACCTGCGTAAATACGTCGCCGACACCCGCGCCAAAGGCGCCACTCCCATCCTCTGTTCGCTCGTTCCCCGTAAACTCTGGCTCGACGGTCACGTCATCCGAAACACCACCACCTACCGCGGCTGGACCCAGCAAGTAGCCGCTGCCGAACACGTAGGTTTCGTCGACCTCAACGAGATCATCGCCCGCCGCTACGACGCCCTCGGCCCCGCCGCCGTCGACCCTCTCTTCGGCGATCCCCACACCCATACCACGATGGCCGGAGCCGTCCTCAACGCCGAGTGCGTCGTCTCAGGCCTCCGAGCCCTACCCCACCACCCGCTGGACAAATACCTCTCCCCCAAAGGCAAGTCCATCAAGCCCTACAAAGCCTGAGCCACACATCCGTGGGCTTCTCGACCAAGCTGTCACCGCGGAACCTGGATCGCCTGCGGCAACCTGCCGCCCCACCCACGCCCCGCCGCAACTGATCTACCCAACCTGCTGACTGCTGACAGCCGATCGCTGAAAGCTGATTCACCAAAACCAGCGCCAACAGCCGCCCCCACGCAACCAGCAACCAACAACGAGCAACCAACAACCATCCCCACCCTCCAGGCCGCCGCCGCTCCGGAACCGGCAACTGACAACCTGCAACCTGCAACCTGCAACTTCGTTACACCGTCCCCACAGAACACTCACCGGAAACTTACTCCGCCGGGTGCGCAATAACACCCAGATCCGCAAGCCCGTTGACGAAATACTGCGCCGCCAGCGCTACCAGCAGGAGTCCCATAATGCGTACCAGGATGCGAATCCCCGTATCGCCCAGCAGCCGCGCCACCCGGTCCGAATGCCCGAGCACGAAGTAGCAAACCCCCGCGGTGAAGGCGATCGAAATCATAATCGCCGCCATCTGCCAGTGCGTCTGCGCCTGTCCGACCAGCACCATCACCGATGTAATCGCTCCCGGCCCAGCCAGCATAGGGACGCCGAGCGGGACGATTCCCGCATCTTCCTTCTGCGCGGCAGCCACCGTATCGCCGGGCACCTCCTGAGTCGCCGACCGCTTGGCTTGCAGCATGTCCAGCCCGATCAGCAACAGAATGATGCCGCCCGCGAGTTCGAACGCCGGCAAAGTGATGCCGAACAGCTTGAAGATCTGCTCACCGGCAAACGCGAAGCCGCCAAGCACAATCAGCGCCGTAATCGAGCCCTTGAAAGCGATTCGCTTACGCCGCGCCGGGTCCACTCCCTCGGTAATTGCCAGAAAAGTTGGAAGCGCGGCAAAGGGATCGACCAGGAAAAAGATGGAACTTAGGGCAAGCAGAGAGAAGCGCACATATACCGAGTGCTGCAACCCGTAAAGAGTGACGGAATGAGGATCGAAGGCCACACCACCATTGTTGCATTGATGATTTGAACCGGCGCGAGATGGAACGCCGTTATAATCGAATTTCCGGAGCCGCACCGGGCAAGGAGACTGCAATGCCGTTACAAACCACAAAGAATATTTGGCACAATGGCCGAATGATTGCCTGGGAACAGGCGCAGATCCATGTGATGTCGCACGTCATCCACTATGGATCGTCGGTGTTCGAAGGCCTGCGCTGTTACGCGCGCCCAAATGGACCTGGAATCTTCCGCCTCCAGGAACACATGCAACGCCTGCTCGACTCGGCAAAGATCTACCGCATGCCGCTCGCCTACAACCTCGAAGAGCTCTGCTCCGCCGTCGTGGACCTCGTCGAAGCGAACGGGATTGCGCCCTGTTACATCCGTCCCATCGCGTTCCGCGGCTACGGCGAAATCGGCGTGAATCCGATGAAGTCCCCCGTCGACGTGTATATCGCGAACTTTCCCTGGGGCAAGTACGTCCCCGGAAACGATGGCGCAGACGTCTGCATCTCTAGTTGGAACCGGCTCGCGCCCAACACCATGCCGTCGCTGGCCAAGGCAGGCGCGAATTACATGAATTCGCAGCTCATCCGCATGGAAGCCGAGATCAACGGCTACTCCGAAGGAATCGCGCTCGACGTAAACGGCTATCTGTCGGAGGGCTCTGGCGAGAACCTGTTCCTCGTCCGCGGCGGTGCGCTGTACACGACGCCGCTGGCGAATTCGGTGCTGAACGGGATTACCCGGGCGTCAGTCCTCACCATTGCGAAGTCGCTGGACATTCCCGTCATCGAGCAGCCGCTGCCGCGCGAGATGCTCTATATCTGCGACGAGGCATTCTTTACCGGAACTGCCGCCGAAGTAACTCACCTGCGTTCCGTCGACCGCATCCTCGTTGGCGATGGCACGATGGGCCCAGTCACCTCGGCCCTGCATGCCGAGTTCTTCGGGATTGTGAATGGTACCCAGCCGGATCGCTATGGCTGGCTGACACCGGTCAAGGTTGCGGCCGCGGAGCCGGTCGGAGTTTAGTACTCGTGTTGCTCTTGGAGCAGAGCAGGGTCGGGCGCGCATGAAAATCCATCTCGTTGGCCTGCGTCAATCGTCGCTGGACGCGATGATTGAACTGCATCGGGTTGCGCAGGCGCCGCTGCACGAACTCGTGGGCGATGCCGCAGCCGCCGACATGATCGTCTTCGTCGGCAGCGTTCCCCTCTACGGAGAAGGCATCGTAGAGAACCCGCTGCCGCGGCTCTATCCGGAAAAATGCTTCATGTACTGGGATGACGACGGCGTGGTACCGCTGCTTCCCGGCATTTACACAAATGCAGTGAAGCCCGGCTGGATCGATCTTCACCGCACCGCCAGCCACATGTTCATCGACGCGCTGAATCCTCAGATTGTCCCCATGCCCGAGGTGGAAAAGCGATACCTGTTTTCATTTGCCGGCGGTTCAACGTCGCTACTCCGCAAGAAGCTGTACAAGGTCGACTACAAGCGGCCCGATGTCCTGATCAAGAACACGTCGGACTACTATCACTGGGACCCGTCGCAGGAAGACCGCGAAGAGCGCCAGAGGCAGTATGCGGAAACCATCGCGGCGAGTCACTTCGGCCTGTGCCCGCGTGGCGCCAGCGCAGGCGGCCTGCGCCTCTTCGAAGTGATGGAGATGGGCGTCGCGCCGGTACTGATATCGAACACCTTCCAACTGCCCGATGGGCCGGACTGGGCCTCGTTCCTGATCCACGTTTCCGAAGGCAAGATCAAGCAGCTGCCGGCAATCCTCGAGCGCCACGTCGCCGAGAGCGCCGAGCGCGGACGGCTCGCACGCCTGGCATGGGAGCAGTATTTTTCTCCTCCCGTGATGTTCAACGGCATCGTTGCGACCTACACGCGCATGACCGCTCAGCGAAGAATCCCGGAGCGCTGGATCCATCCCTTCTGGGGATACATCCTCTGGCGCCGCCGCTTCCGCAATGCCGCCCGCGGATTCGCCAGGAAGACTGTGCTCGGCGTCTTCCGCCTTTTGAGACTCCGATTCATCTACGAGATGAACACCCGCTGACGGCCGCCTGACGCGGAACTTGAGAAAGGCAGGGACGAACGGATGCGACCTGCAATATCGCTTTGGATTGTCTTGCTGTGCTGCACGCCGCTGATGAATGGCCAGGTTCGGGTGTGGGAAGGCACCATGCCTCTCGCCGCATCGGATGAAGCCGCTCCCGACGAAAATCCACCATTCGACGCGTTCTCCACGCAGGAAGATTACCCCTACACGATGCGCCAGAACCTGCGCAACACCGAGACGACGCACACCTGGCGCGCACTCTTTCTCGAAAACGAGTACCTGAAGTGCACCATCCTCCCGGATGTTGGCGGTCACATCTACACGTGCACCGACAAGATCAACGGGAAGCCGATGTTCTATGCCAACCCTTCTTTCAAGAAGGCGCTGATCGGCTATCGAGGCGCGTGGTCGGCATTCGGCGTGGAATTCAACTTCCCCGTGTCGCATAACTGGGTGTCTCTCTCCCCCGTCGACTGGGCCTACAGTAAAGCCGCGGATGGCAGCGCCTCAGTGACGGTCGGCAATCGCGACCGTGTCTACGGCATGGACTGGACAGTCGAGATTGTTCTGCGTCCCGGAAGTACGGTGCTGGAAGAGCGTGTCACCCTGTCCAATCGCAGCGACTTGCGCCACCATTATTTCTGGTGGAGCAACGGCGCCGTCGAAGTCTGGAATGACTCCAGGATCTGGTACCCGATGCAGTTCACGACCGACATTGACTCATGGCCAATCGATTCGAAGGGCAAAGACCTGAGCCTGATCTCCAATCAGACGGATGGCCCGGTTTCGCGCTTCGCTTACGGCAGCCGGGAGCCGTTTATGGGCATCTACAATCCGCATACCGACGCTGGAGTCGTTCACTACGCGGAACACAACGATGTGCCTGCGAAAAAGATATGGAGCTGGGGCGTAGACAAAGACGGGCTCGAATGGCGCAAGACTCTCTCCGACAACGACAGCGCCTACGTGGAGGTGCAGGGCGGCCTGCTCAAGGATCAGGACACATTCGCGTTTCTCGATCCAAGGCAGGCAATCCGCTTCTCCGAATTCTGGATGCCTATCCGTGGCATCGGCTCCATCACGCGCGCGAACCTGCATGGCGTGGTTTCGATCGCCCGAGAGTCGCAGGCGGATGGAAAGATTACCCTCAAGGTCGGCTTCAACACGAACCATCCAGTGCCCGGAGCGAAGATCGAAGTACTGGACGGAGCGACAAGTGTCTTCGAAGAAACCGTCTCGCTTGATCCTGCCAGGACTTGGTCACATTCGGTTCCCGACCTGGCGGCAGATAAGAAGTACACATTCCTCTTGAAGAACGTCAAGGACGAGCCGCTGCTGAAGCACACCGAGGATAGTTACGATCTGACTCCACGCGATCAGGTCCACCTTGGGCCGCCGCCTGCGTATCAAGCGCCCGCACCAAAGGCATGGGTAGATGGAGACTTTCTCAGCGACGGGCGAGACAAGGAACTGGCTGGCGACTATCTCGCCGCGTGGGACAGCTACCGATCAGGTCTGGCGAAGTATCCTGCGAGCTTCGAACTGCTGAAGGCTGCGGGCCGGCTCGCAGTTGGCCTGTTTCGATATGAGGAGGCAGTCAAACTTCTCGGGCAGGCGGAAGAACGCGCCACCTGGGATGCCGAGATTCACTACTATCGCGGCATCGCCGAAACGGCGCTCGGGCACTCAAACGACGCGCGCGAGGAGTTGGAGGCCGCCTATCGATCTCCGCAATTCCGGGCGGCAGGAGGACTGCTGCTGGCGGAAGCTCTTGCGCAAAACCATGATTCCGCGGGCGCGCTCAAGCTGCTGGAAACATCCTGCCCTGCGACCTCCGGCGATCTGCGCTGCGTTGAGGAAACAGTGGCGCTGGAACGCTCGACCGGAGACCTGGACCATGCACGGACTCTCGCACGTGATTCGCTGCGGAAGTTTCCTACGAGCGCCTTCCTGCAGAATGAACAAGCAAAGCTGGGCACTCCTGCACCGGACCTCGATCGCCATCTGGCCGCGGATTCCAGCAGAATAATGAATCTCGTCATGCAATATGACCGCCTCGGGCTGTACTCCGATTCGCTGGATCTACTCTCCCGCAGCTACCCGAGCGTCTCTCCCGACGAAAGCGAACCCGGTGCCGTTCAGCCGGCGAACGATCCGCAGTTGGCCTACTATCGGGGATTCTGCCGCGAGAAGCTGGGACAATCCGGAGCCCCGGACTTCCAGGCGGCTTCGCATATGCCGCTGCTCTATGTCTTCCCAAACGAGGCCGACACGATTCCCGTGCTGCGCGCCGCGCTCGCTAGCAATCCTTCAGATGCTTCGGCGCACTTTCTGCTTGGAGCGCTGTGGTTCTCCAAGGGCATTGTCGATCCTGCACTCGCCGAGTGGAAGCTTGCGGAATCGCTCAACCCGAAGATTCCATCCCTGCAAGCCAGCATGGGACGCGCCCTGCTCGATATTAAAAAGCAACCCGCGGAGGCTGCAGTGGTATTTCAGCGCGGATTGCAAGTGGATGCCGCAAATCCGGCGCTTTACCTGCAACTCGATCAGGCTATGCGGCAAACCGGAAAGCCAGCGGCACAGCGTGCCGAGATGCTGAGGAGCTTTCCGGACGCGGCGAACATGCCTGCCGAATTGCTACGCGCACTGGTCGATACGCTCCGCGAAGCTGGTCGGAACGACGAAGCGAACGCAGTGCTGGCGCAACATTTTGTGCCCCGGAAAGAGGGCGAGCAGCCGCTCCAGCCCACAAAGTAGGTGGCGTCTGCTTCCCGCTCAATGAATGATGCGCCACGCCCGGTCCCAGCGGGCGAAATCGACGAGGGAGCCGAGCGACGCAGCATGCCTGCCGGCGACGTCCCCGGGAATCTGGCCAGGCGTCCTATCGAGATTCCTCAGCGAAAAATAGATAAGGAAAGGCTTACCGACGATCGCAGAACGCGGAACGAAGCCCCAGTACCGGCTGTCCTCGCTGTCGTTGCGGTTGTCGCCGAGGACAAAATAGCTGTCCGGCGGCACGGTTAGCTCTCCGTTGGAGACGAGCGAACGCATCTGGATCCACCAGCGTGAATCGACCCCGGGATCGGCGTTGGCCAACCGCGGAAAGTCGTCGCGATAACCATCCGGCGCCGATGGCGCGAAGAACGCGTACGGCTCGGAGAGAGCCTGACCGTCCACGTAGACACGGCCCTCGTGGAGACGAAGATGGTCGCCGGGCAGGCCGACAACACGCTTGACCAGGTGCAGCGATGGGTCAACCGGATAGTGGAAGACGATTAGATCGCCGCGATGGATGAGGTCTGTGGGAGCAATAACGCCAGTTGGCTTACCGCCCGAAACCTCTTTGTTGACAAGCAGAAAATCGCCAACCAGAAGGGTCGGCACCATCGACTCGGATGGAATCCGAAACGGCTGCATAGTAAAAGTGATGATGAAAAGTGCGATAACAATGATGTAAACCAGCGATTGAAAAGCCTGCAGAAAGCCGTGGCGATGAACGCGACGGGGCTGCGCCCCGGCAGGGGTCTCAGCGTCCGTAGGCGAGGCGCCGCCGAATGAGGTGGCCGGCACGCCACTGCACCTGCAAGTGTCGGAAGGCAGTGCCGCGATTGGAAGCTGTCCAGAGCTTTGCTCGCTGCCGGCCTGGACAGGTTCGCCGCGGTTCTCGACCGCCGGACTCATTGCGAAGCCTCCGCCGCAGCCGTGCTGGCAAGTTTCTTGTGCGGGGCGGCATCGGCACTGGCGGTGCGACTGGGCATCGCGTCCCGAAGCGCACCAGACATCAGGCTGGCGATAGCGCGACGAGCAGCCTCCTGCTGGGCCTGCTTCTTGGTCGTGCCTTCGGCCTCCGCAAGCGTGAGCAAACCACCTGCGCCGTCGACTACGCGCACCTCAACGCTGAATCGCTTCCTGTGGTCGGGGCCGGTCTGATCGATCAGCACGTACTTTGGCTGGCCGGCGCCCACGGCCTGAAGCCGCTCCTGCAGAGCCGATTTGTAGTCGCCCACAGCGCCCGAAAACGGCTCTGTCGAGTGCAGCACTCCGAGCAAGTTTGCCTCGGCGGGGTCAATAATCTGGCGATGGATGAAGTCACGCGCAGGCGCAAGCCCTCCGTCCAGATACATTGCGGCGATGACGGCCTCTAGCGCGTTGGCCAGGAGGGCCGGTTTCCGCTGGCCACCACTATGCTCTTCTCCGCGGCCCAGGCGAAGCATCGGGCCAAGCTCGATGCGCAGTGCCACCTGAGCCAGGTTGCGGCTGCTGACGAGCGATGCGCGGAGCCGCGTAAGATCGCCCTCCCGCGAAGCTGGGAAACGCTGATATAGCGCCTCGGCGACTACCAGTCCGAGGACCGCATCCCCAATGAATTCAAGCTGTTCATTGTCGGATCCGGGGTCGTGCGTATGCTCCGGGTTGCTCTCGTAGGCGAGGGAACTGTGCGTCAGAGCGAGAGTGAGCAGGCCGGGATTCTTGAATTTGTAGTCGAAAAAGCGATCGTCCGCTGGCGTGGACAGCTCCGAAGCCGGCCGCACCGCGTGTTTCGCGGAGCCGTTGGCGTGGACAGGCGATGCGCCCGGTCGCGAAGCCGCCGTTTGGCGGGACTTACCGGGAATGTCATGGCGCGTCGTCAATTCGGCCCTCGACGGTACATTTGACGTTCAGTTTACCGGAGTCGTCGCTCCCCGCGTTGTTGCCGGGGATTGCAAGTCACTTGGGCGGGGGTGGCCGATAGGCGTCCTTCTCGGCCTTACCGGATGGGTCCAGTTCCTTGGAATCGTCCTGCTCGTCGGAAGACTTGACGGTGCGTTTCGGCGTCGCGAAGGGTTCCTTGATGCCTTTTTCCGCAGCAGCCTTGGTGTCGGGTTGGCTGTCGCGGTTGGCCAGGGCGGCCCGGTACTCCGCAACGGCCTTGTCGCGTTCGGGAGTTTCCTCGATGTCGTACATGCGCCCGAGATAAATGTGCGCCCAGGCAAGTGTGCGGGGATCGTGGGAGAGTTTGACCGCCTGGCCGAGGTGCTCCAGAGCGCCGTCGGGGTCGCGCTGCATAAGATCAATACGGCCAAGCAGGAAGTGCGCCTGCGGATTCGCGGGATTCGCCTTCAGGGCCTCTTCTGCCATTTCGCCGGCCCCGTTGATGTCCCCCTTTATCAGCTTCAGCTCTGCCAGGTCGAGACCCATCGGTTGCGGCTTTGTCCGCCGGATAAAGTCTCCGCCAGAACCTTCGGGCAGGAACACAATCTGCTCGTCGTGATGACGCTCGCGGTCGACGTCCATGCCATAAACCATCGGACCGATATTGTCCTTCAGGCTGGAGCTCGCCTTCTCCAGCGCACCAAGCTGGTTGTAAAAGTACTCCACCAATACCCAGCCCTGGCGCATGTCCAGATCGACCTTCTTCCGGCGCACGGCCTCGGCCTGGCGTTCATAGGCCGCGACCTGCGCCTGGTACCGGTCGAAGTCGGACCGGTCCTTGACGGTGTCAGGCTTCGCAGGCCGGGGAATGCCCACGTCCATCATCTGGGCTTCAACCGCTTTGATCATGCACTCGGTCAGCAGAGCGACGATGTCCGCCTTGTAGGTAAACTCCAACGGCGCCTTCTGCACCGGCTTCAACAGCGGAAGCAGGCGGTCCATACTGCTGGCGCGCGAATAGATCAACGGCTCGATTTCGTAGTGCAGATACGTGTGCCGGATCAGGTCCATCGGCACGCTGGCAGGGGGCTGGGCCGCAGGCGAGACGACGACCACAAAATCATTGGCATAGATGCGCGCGTTCGTCTCGGACGGTGCAAGCATCGGCTCCAACAGTACCAAAAAGCGCCGCCCATCGTAGCTGCTGACGGGCAGATGAAGGTAGATGTTGGTGTTCAGCACCATCTTCGTCAGTGGATCGTGAATGCGATCGACAAAGCCTTCGTACTCCGGCCGGTGTTCCACCCAGAGGGCGTTCAGGCGGATCGCCTCAGCGAAGTTTCGCACCAGCGGAAGAATTCCGACCACTTGAGTGGAGTCCGGCGGAAGGTCGCTTTCGTCGATCGAAGGCGTCAGCTCGGGCGGCGGTTTGAGGTAGAGCGAGAGCGAGACGTACTGCGCAAGGTTGCGACCGGGATCATTGAGCGCGTGCTCGCGGATGAAAGTGCACAGCGTGTCGCGAGCGTCCCGGGCCGGCGCGGACCCTGCAAGTTCTTCGTTGATCTCATCGCGAATTTTTTGCCGGACCGGGCTCGATTGCGCCAGCCCATTGTCGTAACCGCAGGCGTTGAGCGCGGTCGCCAGATAGAACAGCGGCTCGCTGGTCTCCAGGGTGATGGCAGAGCCACCGGCCTCCGGCTGCGCGATCCGCGGAGCGGGAGTCGTATCCACCGCCGGCGACTCCGGGGTGCTGGAAGAGGAGGAGCTTGACGAAGATTGTGCGAAAAGAGCACGCTGCGGGGCAAGACTGGTGAACAGAACCGCAGCCATTGCGGTGGCGATCGGAAGATACCGGGATCGGGAAAGGCGGCTCAGACGAAACACAATAAGAATTCGACGCTCCCGTCGAGTTTAAGAGAGCCGGAGGGGGATAGCAAGCGCCGAGCCTGTTACCGCTTATAATGGCGCTACCGCAATGATTTTGAGGCAGGCGAACTGCCATACAGTTTGCCTGGCCGCATTGATCTTCAGAAGGACTTGGAGCATCAACGGGAATGCCAGCGCTGGCCGAAGGTCGACCGACTGGGATGGGCGACTCAATCCCGCCCCAGGAGCGGATTCGCGAAGACGCGTACCGCACTGATATCGATGGGCTTCGCGCAATCGCTGTCACGTCGGTGGTGCTCTACCACGCTCATTTAGCGGCATTATCGGGCGGATTCGTCGGCGTCGATATCTTCTTTGTCATCTCCGGTTACCTGATCGGCGCGCATATCTATAAAGACGTCTCCGCGCGCCGATTCAGCCTGGGAAGGTTTTATAAGAAGCGCGCAAAGCGAATTCTGCCGGCTCTGTTCTTCCTCCTGCTCTTCTGTTACCTGATCGCCCTCCTGGTGCTTACGCCCCTGGAATTGACCAGTTTTGCGAACTATTGCCTATCAACCATCTTTTCGTTCTCGAACGTGGTCGCGTGGCAGGACAACAGCTACTTCGCGGCCGGGGCCGATCAGAAGCCGTTGTTGATGACCTGGAGCCTGGGCATCGAAGAGCAGTTCTACATCTTCATCCCACTGCTGATGCTTGTGTTGGCTCGCGTGGGCAGCAACGCCCGCAGCCGGCTCATCTTCTGGGGATTCTCGGTCCTCGCTTTGCTTTCCTTTGGGGTCAGCGTCTGGGGGGCAACGCACGCCCTGCATTCGACTTTCTATCTTCTGCCCAGCCGGGCATGGGAGCTTTTGGCGGGCGTGCTCATGGCAATTCATGAGGCCGCTCCCGCTCAGCAGTCGGATCTGTACGGAGGTCGCCGGTGGAGCGACATTCGCAGCATCGCCGGCGCTGCGGGGATCCTCTTTGCCGTCCTGCATTATGGGACCACCACGAAGTTCCCGGGGATCGCCGCCCTTCCTCCCGTCCTGGGCGCGGGATTGATTCTCTCCGCGCCCGGAGCGTGGCTCAATCGAATCGTGCTCGCGTCGAGGCCATTTCGCTGGATCGGCCTCGTGTCTTACTCCTGGTACTTGTGGCACTGGCCGCTGCTGAGTTTTGCGCGCATATCCGCAGACGAGGATCTCGCAACCAGCAAGGCACTCCTGTTGTGCGCAATCGCCCTGGGAATGGCCTGGATATCCTACTTGTTCGTAGAACAGCCGTTCCGTTATTCGAAGATGCCGTTTGCCCCGCTTCTGCGAAGGTATGCCGCAGCTTCCGTGCTGATCGCGGCGCCCGCAGCGGCAATGATGCATACCCACGGATTTCCCGGACGCTTCCCACTAGCCACGGCGCAGGAGAGAACGCTTTATCGAACTCATCCCTGTATGGGAAAGGCATCTCTGGTCCAGACCGAGGAGTGTCTGCCCGCGGCGGACGGGCGGGAGGCACTGGCGCTGATGGGAGACAGTCACGCCGACGGGATCGCGCCGCGGATGCGCGAACTTGCCGATGCGGGAAATGTGCGGCTATATATCCTGGCGCGTTCCTCGTGCCCTCCGCTGTTGGGCGTGGTTGCGTCAACCCTGGATATCAACGATAGCGCGGAGTGTCTCGCCTACAACCACGCCGCGCTGAAAAGGGTTGCGGACGATCCGGCGGTGCATACAGTCGTGCTGGAAGCACTGTGGGCGGGCCCGCTGGAGTACTTTCCCAGAGGAAATGGCTTCCTGCGCAAGGGGCAAACTGCCCCGGTATCCCGTGAGCAAAGCAATGCGAACTTTCGGCAGGGTCTGGATGCGATGGTCTCAGCTCTGCGGAGCGCCGGAAAACGCGTGATCATTTTGCAAGACGAGTACGGGCTTCGCTTCGATGCAGGACGACGCCTGATCTCCTACCTCATCCCCGCGCGAGGCTGGATACGCCACCATATGCAAGGCGAGATGGCTGTGCCGGGACTTGCCACGACCGACGACATGTACGTCATGGAAAACCAGGAGACGGCGGATATCATCGCGCAAATAGCTGCGAAGCAGGGCGCGACGACTTTCGACCTGCGCACAAACCTCTGCTCCGGTTCCTCATGCTCATTCTTCTCCGCAGGAGTTCCGCTCTATCTGGACACGAATCACCTGAGCCCGACCGGAGTCACTCTGGCGCTGCATGGAATTCCTCTGTTTGAACGGACTGATCAGTCGATTCCGAAGTAGGATCCAACTGGGAACTGTACTATCCCCGCACTGAGATTCCGAAAAATGTAACGATAACGCGTCCGCGGATTGGCACGCCGAAAGCGCTGGCAGGCTCGAACACGCTCCCCAGAAGCTGGGCGGCCACTTGGTTACGAACTGCTTCGTCCTCCGGTCCAGCGACGACCGTGTAGTCGTACACGCGCCCGGCGGCATCAATCGAAGCCTCCACCACGATTGCAGTGCCGTGCGCAGTGACAATCGTTCCGGGAGAGACGGTGGAATAGAGGTAGTGCGGCGCGGTGACCGCTCCCAGGGGCTCGTCGTTGGCCAGTACGGCTTGCGGCGCGGCAACTACTCCGAGCAGAAGCATAATGCTGCCTACCAGTGCCACGCTGCCGGCGAGCCCGGCAGACACCTGCACCACCATCGGCCGAACCGCGTTGTCCCAGACAAGCGAAAGCCGGTCCAGCAGACGTGAGCTGCGGTGAGCATGTTCCCGTGAGATCGCGACCCGAAGCTTCAGCGCGAGGTCAGCGGGAGCCTTGGCAGGCCGTAATGTCGAGATGGCACTCTGAGTCAGCCGCCACGCTGCGAATTCCTCAGCACAGGGTTGGCATCCGGCGATTCTCTTGCCGCTGACTGCATCGTCAAAGCCTTCGATATGGCGTGAGATCTCCTGCATCTCGTGGCCGTTGACTGCACCGTCAAGATAAGCAGAAAAGTTAGCCTGAATCGCCGCACATTGCTTCGGGTTCATTGCGACACCTCCGCCCGCGAGTCCAAGGAGGAGGACGCAGCGCGTTGATCGTCAGAGACGTGTGCACTGGAGGAATTGCCTCTCTCCGGGGCGAGCAAAACTCGCAAAGCGGCACGCCCCCGGGTAAGCCTGGACTTGACCGTTCCCAGATTTACCTGAAGGATGTCTGCGATCTCTTCGTACGTGAAACCCTCAATCTCCCGCAACACCACTACGGAACGGAAGGCTTCCGGAACCTGGCGCAGAGCCGTCTCGACACGCACGTGAAGTTCTTCCTGTGCGGCGTGGTCAAATGGCGAGCAGCTCGCATCCGCCAAGGTCGCGCCAAGCGACAGCGTATCTCCATCCGCTTCGGCATCACTCTGCGGTCCAAGCGGTGCTTCGATGCCGATCTCCTGCCGCTTGTGCCTGGACCACCAGCGCCGCTGATTGGACGCCTCATGGAGTGCGATGCGATACAGCCACGTGCGCAAACTGGCTTCGCCATGGAATCCGCGAATATTACGAAAGACCTTGATGAACACCTCCTGCGTAATATCGGAGGCATCCGCAGGATCCTGTATGCTGCGCGCGATCAGGGAGTACAAAGGCTGGTGGTATTGCGCGATTAGCCGGGCAAACGCCTGCTCCGAACCGGCCTGCAACTCGGACACGAGTTCCGCCTCATCGCTTGAGATGGCAACCGCGCTCGCCAGATGATCAATCACGCTGCCCGCCTGCATACCGGGTGTCCTTAAACTTACGACTTCGGTGAACCAGTTGCAAACGATCGCCCGGCGCCGATCAGCTTCCGGCGCTCCCTGCAAAACATGGGCGAGTCAGAAACTGCGCCGCCGGCGGCCGAGTGCTCGCTCACTCTACTTCTTTAGACACCGGAGAGTAGAAGATTAGTTCCCGCATGCTGGAAATATATGTGCCCGAGACGACAGCGGGCCGCGCCAACGACACGAGACCCCTTACCCTACGGCCAATCTGGTTTGACTAAGTGCGCCGGAGGTCTGAGAATAGAACAAGTCCTTCCCGAGAGTGGGCCTGTGGCGCAGCTGGGAGCGCGCTTCCATGGCATGGAAGAGGTCACCGGTTCGATCCCGGTCAGGTCCACCAATTACTTTCAACGACTTAGCGGGCCAACCCGTACTCATATCTTCCTCTCCCAACCCAAGATCCAACCCAAGATCAAGAAAATCGGGCCTAAACGACAGCCGATGTAACCTTGATTGCATCGAGGAATTTCGCTTGCGCAGCCATCTGCGCCGCGTTGACACGGTGCGTGTACAACGCTGTAGTAGATGGTTTTGAGTGCCGGAGAATGCTTTGAATCACCGGCAGGTTCACTTCATTCGCGGCGAAAAACGTAGCGAGCGAGTGACGCAGGTTATGCCAGCCGAACCGCCCGTTGTAGCCCTTTGGAATCGCGCCGGCATTGACGGCCGCAGGGCGAAGGTAATCCTGCCCAGCCGAACAGGCTGAACGAGGAACCTTCCCCTTCGACTTCGTCGACGCGAACACCCAATCGGTGTCGCGATGGTAGACCGATTCCCGACGCCACACCTGGAGAGCCTGGGCCAAAGCCGGGTTCATAACAACCTGCGTCATGCTCCCTTCGTTTTTTCCAGGGGTTGCTTTCCCCTTCGACCAGCCGCGACGAATATCAATCTGGCCCTTGCGCCAGTCGATATCCTCCCACTTCAACCCAAAGGCTTCTTCGGGTCGAAGGGCCGTCGCTGCATGCAGCAGGGCCAGCATCCATTCAAGGCGGGTTTCGGGGTTGTCGAGCTCGTTCAAGATGATCATCACCTGTTCAGGGCTGACGACCACCGCCTCATAGCTGGAGTCGGACTCAGATCGAGCCAAGAGCACTGGATTGCTCGGGCGCCCATCGCTGCCGATGGACGCCGGGATCAACTCGTGCCTTTGTGCATGCTTATAGATCTGGGCCATGATCGACTTCAGCTTCGCGATGCTTGCCCACTTCAGCGGCTTTTTCTTCTTGCCTTGCGGCCGCGAAGACAATGCCTCGAACCAGGCTTCGATTTCGAGCGGCTTAATATCAGCCGCCCTCATCTCGCCCCACCTGGGCAGTACCCAGGTGTCAAGGAGTTGTTCAGCGGTCACAACTGTCTCTCCAGCCTTCACGCCAATTCCTGCTTCCTTCTTGAGTTCGTTTTGCCTGAAGTGTTCGGCCAACTCGCGAAAGGTCGGCTTGTAACCATTCGGGTGGTTGATGTTGTTGTTGAGGCCCAGGCGCCCGATTTCCCGCCACGCCGCTGCTTCTGATGAGCCGATCTCTTTAACGAGACCGAGGGTTTTGATGTTCTCGACCCTCTTGCCGTCTGATGCTCGCGTGACCTGAAACCTGTACACCCAGGTCAATCCATGTGCGCGTTGTTTCTGACTAACTGTTCCGTTTCCCACGTGCCTACTGCCTTTCCTGGGTTCCGGGAACTGCCAAGGCGATCCTAGCACCGCCCTGCTTTGTGGAAGGAGCACTGAAGTGAGCGTCGATCTCCGAAACCCGAAAGCGCCACGTCCTGCGGACCTTCCCAATCGGGTGGGCAGGGATCTCATGATTGCGGGCCATCTGCAATACGCGGCGGCTTTCAATCATGAGGAAATCGGCAATTACCTCTTCGTCGACGAAGGACTCGAACGTGGGGATAGCAGGCAGGGCGAAGGTGGATTGTGACTGATTCAAAATATCCTCGACTTACGGTTGGCCGGGTTGGCCCGGCGCACGTAACCGCCGCGCCCTATGGGCTACGGCGGCTGTGGCGAGCTTGGTGCTTGAACGATGCATGATTCCCTGTCTCGAGTGCTGAAAATGTTTGACAAGCCTTTTGGAACAGCGTCAGGGGCTATTTCCGGTCCCTGGCGCTCGTACACGGTCGAAGTTAGCAACAGGTGTGGATGTATCAAAGCTTTGTCATCCAAGAGCGATGCGAAACCTTGCTGAGCGCCCCATCCAACGCTCCCCACAGAACAGAGCGGTCCGGGAATGCGAAGAAGGCCCACAGAGCGAGCCAGCGACCAAACCGGTCAACATCCACTTGGTCCGCCGTGCATTCGGCTGGGCGCGTGCGACAGATGATTTCCTGGAGCTTGGTTCCGATTGGAGCGGTACCTTTGGGCAGTCCGCCGGTCTGTTCGGCAAGCATCAACATGTGCCTTGCTTCCTGCACAACCTGCTCGGCGTTGCCGGCGGCGGCCTTGTCGCTTGTGAGCCACCGCAGGATTGCCTTCGTTCCTCCTATGGTCTTTGCAGTCTGCCTGGACTCCATGGCCAGTTTGTGACTAGCGTCACGCCGAGACTTTGCCTGACCGGCACGTCTTTCCAACTCGTTGGTGCTGATCTGGCACTGCCGGGAAAGCTCCAGGTCATCAGGGTCCGCCGGGAGGCACCGCAAGAGGCGCCGCACAAGGCTTGGAGAACAATTAAGGTAACCTGCCAGCTTGCGCTGACTGACTCCAGAACGGATGATGGGAAGGATTCCCAGGCCCCGGTCAGGGTCCAAGAGGGAATGCCACTGAGCCTGCAAATTGGCGATGGCGGGAGATGGGTCGATCATAGGTGAAGCTCCTTTGGAGTTTCTGTGCTTCACCTCTACTTAGTATAGAAAAACACGGCCTAACCGGTGATTTTTCCGCAATGAACTTGCGCATCTGAGATCCTCGGACGAGAACAATTACTTTCTGTGATGAGTTGTCTCTAAGTCTCGCGCCAAGAAGCCAACAATTTGTTGCAGGCGAGAATTGGTCGGCCATCAGGTGTCCTTTCATAAGGCGATCATTTGCCGTTCCTCTCCTCCTATCTAGTATTGCCAAGCAGGCAAATATCGGTGATTTCAAGACCATCCATCTGTTCCCTTCAGCCGAAATCGTCGCACACCAATTCTGTCCTATCAAAACTTGCTGTATCCGCATAAACTTGCTCTTTCATGCCAACGACGCCCGAAGAGAAAGCCCGGCAGACGATCGATGACCTGCTGAAGCAGGCGGGCTGGATCGTCCAGAATCGGTCGGACGCCAACATTGACGCTGGCCCCGGCATTGCCATCAGGGAGTTTGCGCTCGGGCGCGGCTACGGCGAGGCCGACTATCTTCTGTTCGTGGACGGTGTCGCCGCAGGTGTGATTGAAGCTAAAAAGGAGGGCTCGACCCTCACTGGGGTGGAAACTCAGACCAAGAAATACAGCGAGGGTATTCCCGAAGCGCTGCCTGCCCCGTTCCGCCCGCTCCCTTTTTGCTACCAATCGACCGGGGTCGAGACGCGTTTCACCAACTTTCTGGAGCCGGAATCCAGCAGTCGTCCCGTCTTCAGCTTCCACACCCCAGAGACGCTCTCACACTGGCTGGCGGATGAGGTTCAGTCGGCTGCGTCGACTCCGAAGGCACGACTGCGATCGATGCCACCGCTGATTGAGGATGGACTTCGACCTGCGCAGATCACGGCAATCACTTCCCTGGAGGACTCGCTGCGCCAGGGAAGACGGCGGGCTCTCATCCAGATGGCGACCGGTGCCGGCAAAACTTATACGGCCTGCAACTTTCTGTATCGCCTCATCAAGTTCGCCGGAAACCGACGGGTTCTGTTCCTCGTGGATCGTGGCAACCTTGGTCGGCAGGCGCTGAAGGAGTTTCAGGCGTTCCGCACCCCCGACGACGGGCGGATATTCACGGAGCTGTACAACGTTCAGCACATGCAGTCGAACCGGGTCGACCCGATAGCCAAGGTCTGCATCTCGACGATCCAGCGGCTGTTCTCGATGCTGAAGGGCGAAGAACTGGAGCCAGAGCTGGATGAGCTTTCCGGGGCATCGCTCGAAATGCTCAAGAGTGCTCCAGAGCCAATTCCCTACAATCCGGCCATCCCGATCGACACCTTCGACATCATCGTTACGGACGAGTGTCATCGGTCTATCTATAACCAGTGGCGGCAGGTGCTGGAGTACTTCGATGCCTCACTGATCGGCCTCACGGCGACGCCGTCCAAGCAGACGATGGGCTTCTTTCATCAGAACCTGGTGGTCGAGTACCCATACGAGCAGGCCGTCGCGGATGGGGTCAACGTCGACTTCGATCTGTACACCATACGCACGCTGATCTCCGAGCATGGCCAGATCATCAACGCCGGATACCAGGTGGACTACCGCGATCGACAGACCAGGAAGATTCGCTGGGAACTCGCCGACCAGGACATCCCTTACAACGCCGACGAACTGGACCGCCGGGTGGTCGTTCCAGACCAGATTCGGACGATTGTCCGCACCTTTCGCGATCGTCTGTTCACGGACATTTTCCCGGGGAGGACGGAGGTACCGAAGACACTGATCTTCGCCAAGGATGACAGCCATGCGGACGATATCGTGAAAATTCTGCGGGAAGAGTTCGGGAAGGGTAACGATTTTGCGCAGAAGATCACGTATCGGACTGGGGCGGCGAAGGTCCGGGTGACAAAGAAGGATAAGGACGGGAAAGAGTATGAAGCGGACGAGTGGGTCTCCAGCGGCCTAAAGCCGGAGCACCTTCTCAGTGAGTTCCGCACCGCGTACTACCCGCGCATCGCGGTCACCGTGGACATGATCGCCACCGGCACGGACATCAAGCCGCTGGAGATCGTGATGTTCATGCGGGCTGTGAAGAGCCGGACGATGTTCGAGCAGATGAAGGGACGAGGGGCGCGGACGGTCACCGCGACGGAGCTGAGAAGCGTCACCCCTGACGGAACCTCGAAAGACCATTTCGTAATCATCGATGCAGTGGGGCTTGAGCCGGAGAAGATGCAGGACGTGCAGCCGCTCGAAAAGAAGCGAAATGTCAGCCTCGACAAGTTGTTTGAGTTGGTCACGTTCGGCAACCGCGAGCCGGATGTTCTCAGTTCCATCGCATCCCGGCTTTCGCGCTTGGACCGGCAGCTTACGCCGAATGACCGGACGGCACTCAACGACGCGGCCCAGGGGCAGCCGCTCTGCGCCATTGCCAGCGAGATTGTCTCGGCACTCGATCCGGATCGGCACATAGATGCGGCGCGTGCCGCGAATAACACGAACGAGCCGACCGACGAGCAGATTGCGTTGGCCCGCAAGCAACTTCTGCAGCAGGCCGCCAAGCCGCTGTCCGGTAACCCTGCGCTGCGCAATCTGATTCTGAGCGTAAAGAAAAGTTACGAGCAGATCATCGATACTGTGAATCAGGATCAGTTGCTTGAGGCTGGCCCGGCGGAGGTGGTTCGTGAACGCGCCCTGCGCATGGTCCAGTCATTCGAGCAGTACATCGTGGATCATAGGGATGAGATCGAAGTGTTGCAGATTCTCTACAGCAAACCGTATGCCGCCGGGCTGTCGCTGAAGCAGGTGAAGGCGCTGGCCGGTATGCTTGAGAAGCCGATGGACGGCAGCCCACGGGCGACTCCCGACCAACTCTGGCATGCTTACCAGCGTATCGATAGCTCCCACGTTCACGGCGGCAAAACGGAAGTGGCAGCGGATCTGGTGAACCTGGTGCGTTTCGCGCTCAAGCAGAAAGATGAACTCATGCCCCGCCGATCGGAAGTGGAAGAGCGTTTTTTTGGCTGGCTACGGCAGCAGCAGAGCGCAGGGGTTTCATTCACACGCGATCAGCTTCAGTGGCTGCACGCTATTCGCGACCACATTGCGTCGAGCCTTGCTGTGGATGAAGATGACTTTGACCTCGACCCGTTTGTGCAGTGGGGTGGCCTGGGCAAAGCGCAGCAGGTCTTCGGGGACAGGTTCTTCCCGCTACTCACTGAGTTGAATGAGGTGCTGGCGGCATGAGCTTCACCGAGTCACTCGATGACCTTGTTCTCAGTTCGGAAGATCGGCTCCTCGGAACGCATCCCAGTTGGGAGCGTGTGCGGCTATTCGAGATAGGCAATGTTCTCAATGGGTTTGCCTTCTCATCCAAAGCATTTAGCAAAACTGAAGGTGCCGACCTAATCAGAATCCGAGACATCGTCGAGGGTACAACGGAGACCAAGTACTCCGGCGATTTCGATCCCCTGTATCTCGTTAATACAGGTGATCTCCTTGTGGGAATGGACGGAGACTTCAACCGTGCAATCTGGCGCGGCGGTCCCGCACTTCTGAATCAGCGGGTATGCAAGATTGAGACTGACGAGCGGTTCTATCGGCGACGTTTTCTGTTTCACGTACTACCGGGCTACCTGCAGGCGATAAATCGTGCCACGTCCTCCGTCACAGTTAAGCACCTGTCTTCCCGAACGCTGCAAGACCTTCCAATACCTCTACCTTCAACACAAGAGCAGGACCGGATCGTCGACGAGATCGACAAACAGTTCTCGCGACTAGATGCGGCGATGGAGGCGTTGAAGAGGGTGCAGGCAAATCTGAAACGCTACCGCACGTCGGTGCTGAAGGCGGCGTGCGAAGGCCGCCTGGTTCTGGCAAAAGAACCCGGCTTGTACCCGCGAGCGAAGGTCCTCGGTCTGCTTAGAGAGCCATTGGCGAATGGCAGGTCGCCTCAGACCTCGAATGCGGGTTACAGAATTCTGCGCCTGACGGCTATCAAGAATAGCTTGGTGAATACTCAGGAGTGGCGCTTTGGAATTCTCGAAGACAAGCAGGTTGCCAATCTTTCGATCAAGCCGGAGGATATCCTCATCTCTCGCGGCAATGGTTCCAAGTCGCTAGTGGGTTTGGCTGGACTAGTAGGGATCGCGGAGACTTCCTCGGAGCCAGTGATGTTTCCTGACACCATGATTCGTGTCCGTTTAAACAAGGAACTATGCGATCCTCAGTTCTTTGTGCTTCTTTGGAATTCGCGTTTCGTGCGCGATCAAATCGAGAGTGCCGCGCGGACTACAGCCGGAATTCACAAAATATCGCAGGCAGATATCGAGAGATTTGAAATCCCCTTACCCACTATTGAAGATCAGCTTAGGATTGTCGCTGCCGCAGCGCGGGTGCTTACGATCGCGGACCACACGAATTCGTCACTTGGCCGTTTGATCGCGCTGTCCGCGAGACTACGGACTTCGGTGTTGGCCGACGCATTCTCAGGTAAGCTGGTCCCCCAAGATCCCACAGACGAACCCGCTTCGGTTCTGCTGGAGCGCATCCATGCCGAACCCAACGCTTCCACGGCAAAGACTGTCGCACGTCGCCGCCTACAGGAGCTGGTCCATGTCTGATGCGAAGACGGCGCAACCAGGTTTTGTGAATCGGAACCGGCAGGTGGTGATCCGCAATACCGGTTTGCCCGGAACCGATTACGGGCAGTCAGTGTATCAACTTGGCTGTGCAGATTGCGGACATGTCTTCGGTGCAAACGGCAG
>DASWCA010000066.1:0-9450 GCA_036390355.1 Acidobacteriaceae bacterium | reverse complement strand
ACGCAGCGGAAGCCGATGTTGGAAGCTGCGCTGTCGGGCGTGTTGGAAGTACGCGCGGCCACGCGGTAGCGGTTGCAATAGGAGGCGTGACAGAGGAACGAGCCGCCCTTCATCACCTTCACCTGTCCTTGCTGGGGGCCGGTTGGGTCGTGCTGTGGGCGCGTGTCGAAGGCAGTATGGAACCAGTCGGCGCACCACTCCCAGACGTTGCCGGTTATGGAGTAGAGGCCGAATCCGTTGGGCGGAAAGCTGTCGAAGGGGCAGGCTCCGGCGAAGCCATCCTCCGCAGTGTCGACGCGCGGGAACTCGCCCTGCCAGATGTTGCAGAGGTGCTTGCCGCCGGGCGTTAGGTCATCCCCCCAGGGGTAGAGTTTCTGTTCGAGGCCTCCGCGCGCGGCGTACTCCCACTGCGCCTCGGTGGGAAGAGACTTGCCGGCCCACGCTGCGTAGGCGGCGGCGTCCGACCACGAGACATGCACGACGGGATGATTGGGGCGGCCGTCCGCCGAGGAACCCGGGCCTTCGGGGTGGCGCCAGTCCGCACCGTTGACCTCACCACCAGGGAGCGGCGGCGACCGTGTCTTCGACGAGCTCGTCGAGGCGGTCCTTCGGCAGGTGCATCCAGAAGACGAACGACCAAGCGTAGATTTCCGACTCGGTGCGGTAGCCGGTGTCTTCGGCGAACGCTGCGAAGTCGCTATTTGTAACCGGAAATGTATCGATGCGAAACGGCGAGAGCGGGACGGGGCGGACCGGGCCTTCGCCGTCGGCGGGAAAGGCGTGGGCGTAGTCCGTGCCCATCAGGAACGTGCCGCCGGGCAGCGCGATGGTGGGTCGCGTGCGGTCTGCGAGGTTCGAGTGGCCGGGAGATTCGGAGCGCGGGGCGCACGGCTGCTCGCCGTGTTTGGCAGAAGGCGCGCAGCAAGATTTCGGATTCATCATCTACAACTCTACTGGGGTTTCGGCGGGGCTGTCAGGCCGGGAGTTCCGCCTTCGCTGCCTGGAACTTCGTGGTCTTTTGGATGCAGGCTGCGCGTTCCCGGCGGTTGCAGCGCGCAGACATCGGTGCAGCTCTTGCCGACCTTGGTGACGGACTCGACCTGGATCGATGCGGCGGTAGAGGCAGTGCGCGGGACCAGAATGCCATGCAAATCAATTTCGTGGCCGACGAGCTTTTCCGTCGCAGACTTGCCGGTGAGCCGCGCGCATACGTTGGGCGTGCTGATGACGAGGTTGGATGTCCCGGGCTCTTTCTGCACGCATCCGGTAAATGCCCCGGGCTTTGCGGCGGGTGCTGCACTGGCGGGAGCCTGCGCCGATGCCAGGCCAGTGCAGCTGGCGATCGCAATGCCGAAGGCGATGCCTCGAGCGGTTCCGTAGATGGCGTAAGCACCTAAGGCCATTGTTCCCTCCCCTGCTCCTTGCAACATCTTATCCGTGCGGCGCGTCGTCGTGGTGACGTTCCGTCGATGCCGCCTGGTCCGCCGGATGCGGTGACTTCTTGTAATGGTGCTCCGAGATGCGTCCCAGCAGATGTTCTCCGCGGGCGTGTCCGACCTCTTCCAGATAGCGAAATACGATGAATACACCTGCGCCCCAAAGGGCCCATAAGGGGGTGAAGTAGCTGGTCGTCAGCAGCACGAGGATACTGAACAAACAAATTCCTGCAAGCAGAGAGATGCTCAGCAGGCCTGCCTGTGCTGTGCTGAGCAGCGCATTGGCCTCGCGATCGTGCGCCCAATACAGGCAGTAGACGAAGAAGACATAGACCATGAGAAGGCCGAGAGTGAGGGCGGGGGGAATCTCGACCAGGAAGCGGTGATCCAGAATGGATTGCACGTAATTCGCCTGCACGTAGACACCGGGCTTCTCGCCCGTGGGAAAGGACTTCATGTCGGACTGCGCGAGCACGCCGATGACGACGATCTTTCCGCTCAGGCTGAGTTTGTGGCCGTCCAGATTGTTCAGCGGCCGCGCCCAGGACGCGCACGCCTCGCCAAGTTTCGCGCCGAAGATGTCGGTGGGGTCCTTCTCCGCGCTGCACATCACGGTCATTGCGTTGATTTGCGGCAGATCGATGAACGTGGTGTAAGGGTGGATGCCCTTGGCCAGGAACTTTGCGATGGTGCCGTTGGACTCGATGTTCGGGTCCTGGACTTTGGCGGCGCTGAGCGAGAGGGTGTCGCCTAACTCGGCAGGCAACTGCTTTGGCTCCGAGTCAGCGGCGGACTGGTTCGAGTTCGCCGGCTGGCTGGCGGGGTCCACGAAGACGGGCCAGCGCAGGGGAATCTTCAGGATGTCGCTGTTGAGGCGTGTCAACCCGTAGAGCACGTTGGAGGCTTTGCTGAACTCCAGGTGTTTGGTTAGCGCCAGACATCCGCCGGTTGCAGTGGCGGCCGGCAGCGGATGCGTGGGTTGGCCAACGACGACGGGCACGGAGCTGGCTTCCATTGCGGCGATGAACTTCGCGTTTTTATCCTGCTCGGTGCAGTAGTCGGCGGAGAAGTACTGGTCGATGACGATGGCGTGCGCGGAGAGCGCGTTGAGGTCCTGGATAAGCTTGGCCAGGAATGCGCGCGACTGGCAGGTGTTGGTCATCAGATCCGCGGGCCTGGTGTTCTCATCGATGGTCAGGATCGCGACATTGGGCGTTGGGGTGTAGCGCAGCGCCCAGTTAGCCAGCGGCAGATACATCTTCGCGGAAAAGCTGTCCTGCTCCATGTCTTTCATGCCGCAGGTGTTCTGAGTCCATGGCATGTGACCGATCACATCGAGATCGGAGAACATGAGCGCGAAGAGGACGCAAAGGAGCGGGATTACCGGCCAGTACTGCCGCAGCCTGTGCATGAAGCCGCGCGGCGGGGAGTCGGCGTCCTTGTGCGAGGCGCGCGTCATAGCGCTCCGGCAGCGGATGCGGCGGCGGACGCGCCAAGGGCAAAGTCAGTGTCGTCTTCGCTGCGGCTCATCACGGGCGTCTGCTGCATGTTGTATTGCCGGAACTCCGTGGCGACGGTCTGGCTGACGTGCTTCTGCGTGTAGTCGAAGATCTGACTGAGTGGCGCGGCGCCACCCTGCTGGCGCAGTGCCTGGACGAGGTAATAGGTGAAGAAGCCGTGCTTCAGCGTGTCGCTCTCGAGCGATTCCTGGTCGGTCCCGCTGGCGGCGAAGACCATGCGGCCTGAGCCTTGCTTGATGTGGTCCAAAGTTTGCGTGGAGGGTGAGGCGTTCTTGATGCCCGGCGCGATGAGCTTCGCATCCTTGACGGCTGCGTTGCCGCTGTAGCAGGTGTCGAGGAAGATCGCGGCCTTGCGCGCCTTGACGCGGGTGGCGATGGCGTTCGCGATATCGACCATGGGGAGCGCCGTGGCGTACAGGCTGTCGGGATCGATGCTGGCGCCGATTTCGGTGTCGTGAGTGATGATGTAGTTCACGCCGACCGTATCGAGATCGCGGGAAGATCCATGAGTCGCGACGTAGACGACGACCAGGTCGTCGGGGCCGGCACTGCGCGCCAGCCAGTTCAACTGCATCTTGATGCTCTTGGTGGTGGCCTGATCGTTCAACAGGCTATGGACGTGGTCGGGCTTGAAGTTGCCGACCTTCGGGTCTGTGAGCGCGTCCTGGAAGCTCTTCGCGTCGCTCGCTGTGTACTTCAGCGGCTCGATGTTTTGGTCGGTGAACGAGCCGATGCCTACGATGAGCGCCCAGCGCTCTGCGGGCTTTCCCGAGGAGTCCGGCGTTGGAGTGGTTGTGCCTGGGCCGGTGACGCTGCGCGTGCCGGCGCGAAGGACGGGCGTCGCGAGGATGAACGGATTGGCCTGCTCGGCGCTGGCGTCCGACGGGAACTTCTGCGCCTGGCGCATCGCGAAGTCTGCTACCGCGGCGTGTCCCAGCTTGCGCTCCACCAGCGAGCGATAGTACCAGGCGTCGCCCAACTCGCCGCATAGTTCGGCGGCGCGCTTCAGTAACTGGTTGGCGTCGCCCAGGTCGGAGGAATTGCTGTCGGCGCGCATCTTCTCAAGCGCCTGGACGACGAGGTCGACGCCGGCGCCGCATCGCCCCTGCGCGCTCGCGGCGGAAGCAAAACATGCGAGCGCAATCGACCAGGTGATCGCGATCGCCGCCAGACGCCAGTTCGCCGGAGGTGAGTTCATGCTCATGGACGTCGCACTCTTGCTCATTTCCGCAATCGGTAGAAATGCACCTTACTACTGTCCTCGCGCCTTCTGTTTCATCGCTGTGATGATGCGACCGTTCACGTTGCCCTTGGAAAGATCGATCTGACCGTGCGCGCTGAGATCGAACTTCACTGTGCTTGCTTGTTTGATCGTGTCGATAATGTTGGCCTCGTCCAGCTTGGCGGCGACCATTGAGATGACGTCCGCGTTGGTGAGCGCTTCGGGCGGCGGGGCGACTGGGGCCGGAGTCGGGACGGCAGGAGCAGGGGCGTTTGCGGCCAGAAGGGCGTTCATCCGGTCTCCCATGGTCTTGTAGTGGGCGAGCGCGGTGTCGATGCGTGTCTGGGGCTGCATGAAGTTCTTCTCGGTCGGCTTCGCATCGATCGCCTTGCCATAGTCGATGGAAGCCTCCTGCAGATACTTCCGGGCCTTGATCACATCCTCGGACTGGTACCCGAGCGCCTCGTTGACTACGCCAAGGTCATAGAGACGGTAGGCGTCGTCCTCCGGCTGCGCGAACGGAGGCATGGTCTCGAGTTGCTCGAGAGCGCGTGTCCAAAGCTTCTGATCGATCAGCGTAAGGACAGGATCCAGCCCTCCGCCGCGAGCCAGATCGACCTCGACCTGCTCGCTCGTGTTCACTAGGCGGGAGACAATCTGGAACGCCATGTCCTTAATCAGCTTGTCGCGCAGCTCTTCCGGCGTGGGCGGCTTGTCCTCTGCGCCGGTCTGCGTCCCTGGAACCTTGGGAATATGCGAGGTCAGAATGCTGGTCATGGACGGCTTGGGCTGGGCCACCGGCACCGGAAACTGCCGGTCGTACTTCGATGTCACGGTGTCCGCCGCAATGGACTTGTGCCCGCGGAGATCCTGCGCCTGGAACGTAATGGTCAGTTGGCCGGTGTACTCGTTCATCGCCTGATTCTGGAATGGCCCGCCCTTCTTGCCGAACGCCAGGGTGGCCTCGGTCACCCGCTGCGGCGGCGGTAGGGCGTACGTCGTAATCCGGCAGGCGATCTGCGCGTCCGGAGAATCCTTCTCCGCCACGGACCGCAAACGCGAGTCATTGTTGACCAGCAGATTCTCGATGGTCACTTCCAGATTGGAAGTAACGTCCGCGCCGGCTCCGGTCACCTTGACATTGATCGAGGAGCCATCGATGTGGCCAGTCGGCGGCAGCTTGCGGATCAGGATGATCCTCTTGCGCTGAAACGCGCCGCCGAAGTTCTGAGCATAGACCGCAGCGCAGCGAAAGGAAGTTCCAAGCAGGAGTACCAGTAGAATTCCACGCAACGTCTTGCACATACGGCACACTCGAGGAAAGAAGTTGACTCCAACCTTTGCGTTTTGCATTCAAATGGCGGACTCGTGATCACGCCCCCGGCTTTGTGCCCCTGGTTGTACCGCTCTTGGCAGGGGTCCCCGAAGGCGTTCCGGACGACTTGGCAGGACCCTTCGATGCTGGTTTTGCCGGCTCAGAGTCATCCGGGGTATCGGTCTGCGAGACCGGCACCGAGGACTTGGACGCTGCGGGCGGAGGCGCCACGAACGGCTTGAGTCCGAGAGATGCGGAAAGGTAGGTAATGTCCGGTTTCAACGACGCAGCCAGATCGTAGACGGACGTGGTCTTCGGCGACCCCTTTGGCACCAGGTATCCCTGCCGCATCTCGAGCTTGTCCAGGTAAGGCACGAGTTGCGCGGAGTAGGCGTTGGGCACCAGAATGTAGTCGCCCGCGACGAGGTTGAGTCCTGCCCCGGTCTGGGCCGACTCGCGGGCGGCCTGAGTCGCGTATGCGGGCTTCGGCATGCTGTTCAGCAAGAACGTGGTTCTCTGCTCCAGCGCGCCATAGAGGCTGCAGAACCCTTTGAGAGCGGTTACGCTGATGGCCGGAAGGCCAATCAACGGGGAAAACCTGCCAAGCTCACTGGAGAGGCTCTTGATGACGCTGTAAAACATCGACTCTTTGTGCGTCATCGAGAGATTGACGGCCATTTGGCCCGAGCCGCCGGGCAACACCATCTGATTCATCTTCCCACCACCGCTGGTCGATGGGTTGAAGGTGAGGTCCTGCAGCGGCGGAAGCTTGCCGGTCTTGTCGGGAAACAGGCCCGCCATGGACATCCATGCCATGGTGTCCAGATAATTCGGGATCAACGATTGAGTCTGGACCATATCGATTCGCAACTGAGCCGACTGGAGCTGGTCGAAGGTCGCCCGGTCTTCACCCGCCATGTGGAAGCCGTTGACATTGACGCTTGCGGAGATATCGCCCTCATGGTCCATCAGCTCATTGGGATCGATGCTGGTGGCCAGGCGGAGTGACTTCTCCTTGGTCGTAGGGTCGGTGTAGTAGTGGTAATAGTCGATCACCCGATCCGAGGCGACGGCACTGCCACCGGCAGCGGCAGGCTTTTTGAACAGGCCGCGACCGTGTACCCCTGACGGAGCCGTGTCGGGCGTTTCGGCAGCAGAGCCGAAGCTGTCCCAGAAGTTCTTGGAGTCATGCTGGCCGATGGCGGAACCCATTCCGCCTCCGTCAGTCGACTGCGCAGCGGCAGCTACCAACTGCTGAGCAAATGACGGTTCGGAAGCTGCCGTCTCAAGCAAGCCGATCAGCCCGCCGGTCATTAACGTTTGTTGCAGAAACGTACGTCGACTCGCGCTCATCTTCCACGTCCGGTCCATCGCAGAGTGGCTACGCCGATGGATTGATACCGATCCGAAAGCAGCCCGAATCTGGCGGGGCTAAATTCGGATTTATTGACATCAAGGGCCCGGGGGAGGTGCGCTGGAACCGCGTTGCGGTCGACAACAGCATCTGTTTGACAAATACGTTGCGGCGCCCAAAAAGTCGCTCGCAGCAGGAAGAATTAACGGTAACTCCGCCCTGGACTCTCTACGCGGGCAGCCACAATCGCAGCAAAGATGAACTATCTGAGTGGAAGGAATTGTAGCCGCATCCAGACATTTCGACAATCGCCGAATGCAGCGTGCGAGAAATTCAGCAATTCAATAGACTTACGGTGTGGATACACAACTCCAGTCTCGCGGCAACAACGTACTCGGCCAGCCTCTGACAACTTGCGGCTGTAGCCCGATGACCGGCTTCTATCGCACCGGATGCTGTGAGACAGGCGACGACGACCTGGGCGTTCACACGATCTGCTGCGTCGTCGACCGGAACTTTCTCGATGCCTCAAAGGCGCTCGGCAACGACCTCTCGACCCCGATGCCGGAGCACGGATTTCCCGGTCTCAAGCCCGGCGACCGCTGGTGCGTCTGCGCTGCGCGATGGCTGCAGGTGGAGAAGGCTGGGGCCGCGTGTGCCGTTGTCCTGGAAGCGACGCACGAGGCTACGCTGAAGATCGTGCCCTTCGATCTGCTGATCCAGTATGCGGTCATTCCGGACCAGCTTCACTAAGGCCGGACTTTCGCGAGTTAGCGCACCAGCCACGCGGACGCCGCGATCAACAGCCCAATCGCGCCCAGGCCCAATCCGCCAAAGAAGTAGGTGCGGCGACGGGTGAATAGCGTGATGGATGACAGCACAACGGAGATCTGCAGGAGCGCCTCGCCAAGATCGAACCGCACCGCCTTCGCCTCCGCTAGCTTTACTTCACTCTCGTACTCCTCAGCAGTCTTCTGAGCCTCTTTCAGGTCTTCGGTCCACTTCGCAATGTGCGCCTTGTACTCGACGAGCTTTGCTGCCGTTCCTTTCGGGTCCACAGTTGGCTGTAGGGCCATCTGGTCGACGACCACCAGCAGGCTGTCCTGACGGATTTTTTTCGCCTCGTATAGATTCCACTGGTCGGCGGCCTTGCCCTGCATCAGCACCGCTTCGGTATGAGTGCGATGCCCCATCACCGTCACCATCGCCACGAGCACCGCGAGGATCGAGATCGCCAGCGAAATATTCGTCAGCGACTCCTCGCCGCCCTCTTTCATCTGCTTGGAAAACTCCTGCATCTCGGTTGGTTCCATAGCCAGATTCTATCTCTATTGAGCGATGCAACTTGTCGCTTTAGTTGCGGGTCATCAACCAGCGGGCGAGCACGAACAGCTCCCCAGCGGCGAAGAGCGTCCCAAAGATCGTCTTGTTGTGCCGCGCCAGCCAAAGTGGCAGGTAGATGTCGAAGTTGTCCACACGCTCGCCGGTGTAGCGGCCTGCCAGATCGGTCAATGGACAGCGGCCCCGGTTCACCGCGAGGACACCGCACTCGAGCAGCACGAGCGCCGACAGGACAGCCGCAAGCTGAAATTCGCGCCAGGCGCCGGCAATGGGAATTGCCACGACGCATCCGGCGAAGAGCACCCAAACCGCCGTGTGCGTGAGCTTGATCGCGACCAGGATCCGTTCCGACTGAACTTTCACAGCGCCCCAGTTTAGAGCGTCGCGAGCCGGACAGCTAATCTTTATCGCTCCACCCGGGCAGATCCTGCGAGCCGGTGATCAGCCGTGCCCCATCCTGCAACGTCAGGTAGGTCCATGCCCATTGGCGAAAGACGCCCAGCCGGTTCCTGAAGCCGATCAGGAAAAAGATGTGCACCGTCAGCCAGACGAGCCACGCCATGAAGCCGCTCCAATGCGCCTTGAAGGGCCATTCGATCTTCGCCACGGCGGCTTTGCGCCCGATGGTCGCCATGTCGCCCTTGTCGAAGTAATGAAATCCCTTGGTGTCGCAGCCTTCCGACCCAGCTTCGTGCCCCACCAGGCAGCCGATCCGGCGCGCCGCGTAGGTGCCCATCTGGATCGCGGGTTGCGCCACGCCCGGCACCTGTCGGCCGTCCTGGTCGACATGCGCGAGGTCGCCGCAGACAAAAATCTCCGGATGCCCTTTGGGATTCAGATACTGATCCACCAGCACGCATCCCTTCCTGTCCGTCTCTACGCCAAGCATTTTGCCCAGCGGCGATGCCTGCACACCCGCCGCCCACAGCGTCACCACCGCGTCGATGCGTTCGTTGCCGATCATGACATAGCCCGGCTGTACATCCGAAACCTGCGCTCCGGTGCGCAGCTCGACGCCCAGCACCTCGAGCTGTTTGCGCGCTTTCTGCTGCAAGTCTTCGGGATAGGCTGCGAGAATGTGTGGCGATCCCTCGAGGATCAGCACCTTCGCCTGCTTGGTGTCGATGTGGCGGAAGTTGTTGCGCATATACAGTCGCGCGATATCCGAGATCGCTCCCGCCAGCTCGACGCCCGTAGGTCCGCCACCGACGACGACGAAGTTCAGGGGCGGATGCGACCCCTTCTCGAGCATCTGCCGCTCT
>DASWCA010000065.1:0-2950 GCA_036390355.1 Acidobacteriaceae bacterium | reverse complement strand
ACAATACGAGCATAGCCCCTGATTATCAACTCTGCACCGTTCTGGGTAGGAAAAGCGTCTGCATTCGCTTCCCATCACGGACAATCCAGTCTGATTTGACGCGTTTCACCGTCAAAAGGTCTCAACACCTTTGCGATGTACTATTGCTTCCGTGCCTATCTCCATTTCGCAGTCTGTTCCAATGCTCGACTTTTCGCGTCAGTTCACCCCGCTCCGACAGGAGATCTTTGACGCCATCACCGAGGTTTGCGACTCGCAAAGCTTCATTCTAGGCACCCGGGTTACCGCATTTGAGACCGCCTCCGCATCCTGCTGCGGCTCGTCTAACGCCATAGGATGCGCCAGCGGCACCGACGCCATCTGGCTGGCGCTCGCCGCTGCCGACATCGGCGACAGTACCTCGAGCGCCCCTGCCGGCGTTCACCCGGACGCGGTTATCACCAGCCCTTTCAGCTTCTTCGCCAGTTCCAGCGCGATCCTGCGCGCGGGCGCCCGGCCAATCTTCGCGGACATCGACTCGCGCACCTTCAATCTGTCGCCGGAATCCGTTGCAGAAGTCCTTCAGTCCAGCGCCGGCAAGGACGTCAAGGCTGTGCTCCCGATTCATCTCTACGGTCAATGCGCGGATTTCGACGGCTTTGCGAATCTGCTGCAGAGCCGCCCGGAACTCCTTTTGATTGAGGACGCTGCCCAGGCCTTTGGAGCTACCTGGCAAAGTAGTCCGGCGGGATCCCTCGGCACAGCCGCCGCCTTCAGCTTCTACCCGACCAAGAACCTTGCTGCCTTTGGAGAGGCGGGTCTGGTGACCACCTCCAGCCCGGAAGTCGACCGGCGCGCCCGCTCCCTGCGAACCCACGGTATGACGCGCCGGTACTTCCACGACGAGATCGGATGGAATTGCCGTCTCGACGCGATCCAGGCCGCAGTTCTTCAGGTCAAACTTCGCTATCTTCCGGAATGGAACCAGAAGCGCCGCGACCGCGCTACTCGGTACGACGATCTATTCCAGGCCGCCGGATTGGCTGCCGGCCCGTCCTCCGGGTCGACTGCAGACGGTATCGTCCTGCCCTGGACCGACCCGCGCGCCACCCATATCTTCCACCAGTACGTCATTAGGACGCCGCGCCGCGACGCTCTCCGCGATTACCTCACCGCCCGGGGGATCGGCAGCGAAATCTACTATCCCGTGCCGCTCCATCTGCAGGCTGCGCTCAAAGATCTCGGCTACAGGCCCGGCGACTTTCCGCAAAGTGAGCTTGCCGCGGCTGAGGTCCTCGCGCTGCCGATGTATCCCGAACTCCGGGACGATGAGCAGCAAACCGTGGTCGAAGCCATCCGGAGCTTCTACGCTTGACCTGCCGGCCGAAAAAGCTTCAACGCTTCTTTCCCTTTTTTTCCTTCTTCACTTCAGCAACCGGATGTGCCTCGGGCTCGTCGTGGCTACCCGGCGCGGCTACCCGGCGCACCAGGTTCCCCTCCAGCCGATAGGTCTTTGAGATCGTGCGCCCCGGCGTTACCATCCCGGTCACCGGATCGGGAACCACCGGTCCAGCATCCGCGGCTAGAACCTTATAGGTAAAGGTCGGCAGCGGTGTCTGCGCCAGCACAGCCTTCCCATACGGATCCTTCTGCTTACTGATCGATACCGGCAGATAACCCTCGATATTCTTCTCGCGAAACGCTGTTTCATACCGGTGCATCTTCACGTTCCAGGTAAAGACGCGAACCTGATCGAAGTCGTAGGACAAGCCAGCTTTATAGGGCCCAAGCACGGTCATGTACATAGGAATGTTCTTGTCGTCCTGGGGTGCCCCCGGGTCGTTCACGGTGGCCAGGAGATAGGCCCCGATGATGCGCTGTCCTTCCGCATAACGGGTCAGGGATTCGGGAGCATCCACGTCGAGCATTCGAGAGAGGAGCCATCCCGTCCGCCCGTGCGCGTCGCGGCCGAGCCACCAATCCTCCATCGCAATCGGAGGCGGAGTTGTGTCGTCCGGCTGGGCTACGGTGGCCGGCTTGCCGGTCTTTCCCTTGGCCGGGGTCTTTGCCGTGGCGATCGCGCCGCCTGGTACAGGCTTCGGCAGAGTCGCTCTGTCCAGCAACTGCAGCTTGTCGCCCTCCGCTAGCCGATAGAACCGCTCCGTATCTCTGCCCGGCTTCAGATGCAGGTTCACCTCGTCTCTTATGACAGCCGACGCCACTGTAGGGTCGCCCTTATGCTCCTGTCCCAGGGCCTGAAATTCGTCGAATACCTCTTGGGTCGCAACCGCCTTCTCGTCGATCCAGCCTTGCTCGCCTTTCTCCGTCTTTACGTGATAGAAGCGCCGGCCGTGCTCCAGGACTTCCAGCCTGTCGCCGTTGCCCACGGTTCCGGTACGGTTGGAGACTGCAGCCACCCGGTCGCGTAGAAACGTCTGTTTCGCGGTGACATACACGTATTGAGCGGACGGCTTTGGGCGAAGGTGCGAGCATCCGCCCAACACCGCGATGCACATCGCTGCCGCAATCAAGGAGGCGGCGAACCTGCGGGACGTAACCCAGCGGGCGCCCTTCTGCGTGCGAAATTCAGTAAAAATTGGTGTCTGCGAAGAGAAACGTAGGGGGAAATTGGTACTTTTGTCCGGCACATTGTCCAGCATACAGCGGCGGATGGCCAGGAGTGCGCTCCTGGCGACGTGTGGGATCACCCACAGCAACCATGAAACCGCACGTTTCTGGCGGTAAATCGACCGTCAATACGTCTCCTGACCCGCCGTCGATTCGCGAAATGCTGGATATTGCCGGATTGAATCCCAAGGCCCAAATTACTGTCTTGCGCGAAGTACTGTCTTGCGCATACAGTTGCGTACGGAAACAAACTCAATAAGGAAACCAGCTCAAGCCATGCACGGACTGGAACTCCGTCCGTCGCACGATCTGAGTCATTGCATATCACTCGTCAACTGGTAAG
>DASWCA010000064.1:0-2482 GCA_036390355.1 Acidobacteriaceae bacterium | reverse complement strand
GGTTTTCGCCGTTATTGGCGCTGGAAATCTCGGAGCTGGGAGGCCGGCAGCAGATCAGTGCAGATTTGCGGGTGGCCTTGCTCAAAATTCAACACGGCGCGATTGAGGGCAGAACAATCAGCGGGCTGCCTCGCCGATCTTACGCGGCTCGACGCTCATAGCGATGATGCAGGCCACCGACCTCCGAGAAGGCAATGATGTTATTGCCTGTGGAGGGTAGCTGTACTGGACGAGGCCGTGGACAGTCCTTGTTGAGCGAAAGATGCGTTCTCGCGTCATGATGATATTGAAAATAGCTCGATAACACGCGGCGCAAGTGACGCTCGCTCAGGATGATAAGGCGAGTCGCGCGGTGGAATTTCACCACCGCGCGCTCACAGGTAGGGTCGAGGACTGGCGCGCCGGTGTAGGTCGACGTTTGTGTTCCCTGTTGTCTCGCCCTTTCGTCTGCGAGTGTCACACCATCTCGACCATGCCACGTTTCCAGCCCCCGCCACGTCGAACGCAGCGTGCGGATTTCCTCGCACTACGCTCTCCTGTTTGCTTCGCCTCAAGGTTTATGGGACCTATCCTGCAGGAGCGACTTTCGACATCGGTCGCCGAATCCGGTAGCCGTTGAACAGCCGCAAGGTTTCGTACAACCACTGCCTACTCCACCGCTTCCAGCCGAAGCCCTTTCGGTTCTGAGCCCGCCCCATATGGCGCCGGACCTTCTTTTCTACCCAGTCTTGGATGAAACTGAAGCACTCGCTGGAATGTCCAACCGCGAAGTAGTTCACCCAACCGCGCAGGATCGGGTTAATCAACTTCACGACCCGATCCACTGGTTGCGATTGGTATCGGCGGAACACTTCCTTGAGCTTCCGCAGCAACGCAGTTCGTTTCTTGAGCTTGGGCGTGTAGTTGGCACGCCATACGCCCCGACGACTACGAATACGGCGGAAATCGAAACCCAGAAAGCCGAAGCTTTCGCCGCGGCCGAGGTCTACATTTCGACTCTTCTCTTCATTGATCTCGACTTGCAGTTTGGCGAACTCTTCGCGGAGTCGTTTCTCCACCGCCACCATCAGCCAGTCATGTCGGGGGTAGGCGTCGATCAAGATCACCAGATCATCGGCAAACCGTGCGTACTCGATGTAGGTGTACTTGCCGTAGCGCGTGGTCTCTTTCGCCCGCTCCAGCATCCGATCCACCTCGGTGAGGTAGAGGTTACTGAGGAGCGGCGAGATCACCCCGCCCTGCGGGACGCCGCGTTGACCGTTGGCCTTGAGCATCAGCTTCAGCAGATGCAACACGTCCGCATCATCCACCCGTCGTGCCACCTTGGCCAAGAGCCGATCATGTCGGACATTGTCAAAATAGCTGCGCAGGTCGAAGTCTATGATGCGTGTCTTCTCCTGAACAATTGCTCGGGCCACCCGGTCGACCGCTTCATGAGCTGTCCGCTTGGGACGATATCCAAACGATCCCGGTTGGAAGTCTGCCTCGAAGATCGGCTCCAGTATGAGCTTGAGCGCACCTTGCACCACGCGATCCCTGATCGCGGGAATCGAAAGGACGCGGACTTTGCCCCCGTCCTTCGGTATTTCCTGCCTCCGGGCCGGTAGTGGTCGATATGTGCGTCGTACGAGTTCGTCCTGAATCTGCTCGAGGAAAGCTGCTACGCCTTGCGCCTCGATGGCCGCGAAGGTGACCCCGTCTATTCCCGGAGCACCATTGTTGTTTTTGGCCAGCTCATACGCCTCACTCAGCGTTTCCATCTTGCAGACATGGACGTACAAACCCCAGAACCGCCAGGTCGTCTCAGCCTTCGCCTTGACGTATATTCTCCGTCTCAGGTCCTGCAAATTGATGGACGCCTTTGTCATCTCGTCCTCGCCTTCCTGATTGAAGGAGAAAAACTACAAACAGCAGGGTCCCTTTGCTCCGCGGACGTTACTCCGCTTCATCGCTACTGCGGACCCCTCCGCCACCCTCTCGCCTTCGATCGTTTTCCCGGTTGCGCCGGTTATACGATCTACCTTGCTCCGGTGATTTCTCTCCGGGACGAGGAGGGCTTCTCCAGTTGCTCGGCATGCCCTTGCCACCGTGCTGTCGCTTCCACCCCGCCGAGATCGAGGTGCCGCGTCGGTCAGATTTCGGCACCCCATGCTGCCTTCGCCCTTCAGTTGCAGGCTCGGCCCTCGGATCCACTCATTTTCGAGGCCACTTGCGCGTTCACTTTCGTTACGGCCCGGTGACTCGTGATCTCCCCAAGGGAGACCTTGTCGATAGGCTTCAGAGTCTTGGTTGCCCGCCACCCTGCTATCCAAACTACGGGGCGCCTGACTTTTGCCCCGGCAGGTCTGTCTCCTGCTGAACATGCCAGCCTTCGCTGGACACACAACCGGACGTGCCGATTTCCGGCATCCGGCTCTCCGACTGGCTTCACCGTGAGGCACACAACGGGACAGTCAGGGGCAAGCGTTCGAGACGCAGCAGA
>DASWCA010000063.1:0-10427 GCA_036390355.1 Acidobacteriaceae bacterium | reverse complement strand
ATATTTGCCAAGTACAGGCAAGTATGGGCCACCCAGGTTTAGTAGGGCTAGGGCTCGGGCTGGAGCATTGAGCTTTTAGGTGAGAGAGTCAGGATGAAAGAGCGCCGACAATGCGAGTTCTTCCTGCTGCGGTATGTGCCGGATGCGGTGAAGGACGAGTTTGTGAACGTGGGGGTCGTGCTGTTTGAGAGCAGCGGCGGCTGGGCAGACGTGCGCTTTACCAAAGATTGGAAACGGGTGCGGTGCCTCGATCCTGATGCCGATGTAGAGATGCTGGAAGGATTGGAGCGCGAGATCAAGGAGCGCATGCTCGAAGGCGCGAGCAGCCAGGAATGGCTGGTCAAGCGCATGCAAGACACGTTCTCGAATGCGATTCGGCTGACGCCGACGAAGGCGGTGCTGGCGGATTCGCCGCAGGAAGAGATTGCGCGGCTGGCCGAGATGTATTTGGAGCGGGTGAAAAAAGGCGCGCGCACGACGAGCGGAAGGATGCAGATCTTCCAGACGATGCGGGGCGAGTTCGAGCGGCAAGGGGTGTGGGCGATGATGCGGCACAATGTCGCAGTCAGCGAGTATACCCATAAAGGCGATCCGCTGAAGATCGATGCTGCCTACCGGCCCAATGGCACGGTACACATGTACCAGGCGTTGTCGCTCGAGACCGATGTGAATGCGGCCAAGGTGCTGGCCTTCAGCTATCCGAAGATACGCGAAGGCGTGATGCGGAGTGAGAAGGCAGAGACGGCGCTGACGGCGATTGTGGAAAGCGAACTGGATCGCGAAGACGATGTGACGATGTTCGCCTTGGAGACACTGTCTGCCAGTCGGATCATGGTGGCGACGACGGCGGATCTGCCGAGGATTGGCCTGAGCATAAGGCAGAAGATGGGATTGGGGTAGAAGAGCAGGGGGCGTGAGCAAAAGCGTCGGCGGTGCGATAGAAGCTTGGCAGCAGCGCGGGAGATTTGAGCGTTGCGGGGGTTCTTCGCTGCGCTCAGAATGACCCCCTTGGGAACAAAGACATAGCAAGGGCCGGTGGGGACTCAGAAGCCGACGAGCAATAGAGCAGAGTAGGAATCAAGAATTTTGAATGGACGCCTTGGGGCGTCCATTTTTATTGCGCGGGGAAGACCCGGCGCAGGAGGGTGAATGAATATAGCGGAGAAGATCTGGGAGCCGGTGCGGCGGGCGGGATTGCGGGCGCTGGGGGGCAATGACGCTCCGGCGCTCCAGCGCAAGACCGCGCCACTGCCGTCGGTTCTGCAGAGGTACGGATCAGGGACAAGGTCGGAGCTGCTGCCGAAGAAGACACCGGAGGCGCTGCGCCGCTTTGCCGAGACGCCGATTGCACGCAAGGCAATCAACACGATCAAGGATCGCGTGGCGGGAATGAACTGGCGCATTCAGCCGCGGCGAGGGCGAGTGCTGGACGAGGAGATGCAACGTCGCATCCAGGTGCTGACGGAGACGTTGGAGCAGCCGAATCCGGATGACTCGTTCCGGTCGTTTGCCGAGCAGGTGTTGGAAGACATTATCGTCGGCGGATATGGCGCGATGGAGATGCGGTTGACCGGTGACGATGCGCAGCCACTGGTGCTGTATCCGGTGGATGGAGCGACGATCCAGATGCGGTCGGACTGGAACGGCGAGCCTGACAAGCCGCGGTATGTGCAGATTACTTCTGCGTCGGGAGCGGCTCAGAAGATCGAGCTGAACGACAATGAGCTGTCTTACATTCGTCTGAATGCGCGGAGTTATACGCCGTTTGGACTGGGACGGCTGGAGGTGGCGTTCGAGACGATCCACGAGTTCATGGGCGCGCATCGCTTTGCGGCGAAGCTGGCGAGCAATTCGGTGGTGCAGTTCGCGTTGTGGATGCAGGAACAGGATCCGGCACAGCATGAGCGGCTGATTCGCTGGTGGCAGGACGAGATCGAAGGGACGGGGCGGGTTCCGATTCTGACGGCGGAGAACAAGCCGGAGGTGTTGCGCTTTGGGGTGGGAACGGATGCGGATTTGCGGCTGGCATGGCAGGAGTTTTTGATTCGGGTGATTGCCAGCGCATTTGATTTGCCGCCGCTGTTTCTTGGTGTGGAGGCGGATGTGAATCGCTCGACTGCAGTGGAGTTGGCGGATTCGGCGTTCCGCACGGCGATTGTGCCGACGGCGAAGCTGTTTGCAGAGCACATTACACGGGATGCGATTGCGAAACGGTTGGGCTGGAATGGTCTGGAATTTGTCTTCCTGGATTTGGATGCGACGGACCCGATGGAGCAAGCACAGATCGACCAGATTCTGTTGAGCAGCGGCGTGCTGACGGTGAACGAAGCGCGCGCGGCACGGGGATGGCAGGCACTGGAAAGAACGGGGGCGCAGGCGGAATGAGAATGCAGTGGGATGCGATGGCGCTGGCGATGCCGCAGGTGGATGGGCATCCGAACCGGAGGGAGTTTCGGGGCGTGTTGACGATGGCGAACGCGCCTTCGGATCGGGCTCCGAGCGGAGCGCGTGGGCATCGGGTGATGCTGACGTCGCAGGCGACGGAGAGGGCGTTGCCGTCGTTGCTGGGGATGGCGGTCGACTACTCTCCGGAGCTGGACCGGCACGATGCGCGAAGGAAGGTGGGGATCATCACGTCGGCGGATCTGCGGCCGATGACCGGGAAAGCGCAGAGGGTGGACGTGCAGGGATATCTGTTTGCGCGGGACTTTCCCGAAGTAGTGCACGAGATGGCGCGGCGCAAAGGGGAACTCGGCATGAGCTACGAGATTGCCGATGTGCGCGTGGTGGATGCAGAAGCTCCGGTGTGGGTGGCGACGGATTTCACCTTTACGGGGGCGGCGGTGCTGCTGCGGGCAAAGGCGGCGTACCAGGATACGAGCGTGGAGCTGGCGTAGGAAAAACAAAGGTTTCGCGAGGTTTCAAAGTTTCGCAAGGTTTCGCAAGGTAAAGGCAAAAGCAGTAACTTCGAGTGTGAACTTGAGTTTTAGGTGGCCGGCATGATGCCGGCTTTTCTATTTGGAGAGCAAATGAACGAAGGAAACGGTGCAACTCAGGGGAGTCCGATGGAGGAGTGCGCGGTGAAGTTGAACAGCGCGGCGCAGGCTCTGGAAAACGTGATCGGAAAGCTGGAGGCTCAGTACGAGGCGCTGAACCAGAAGATCGATCGCATTATCGCCACGGTGGAAAAAACTGGAGCGGAGGAGAGTGGCGAATCTGCAGTGGCAGCCAGTGCTGACATGGTGGCCGCCGGCGCGCAGTTGGCTCAGCTCGAAAAAGAGAACCGTGAGTTGCGGCAGCGCTCCGGGCGCAAGACGCTGGTTCCAGTGGTGAGCATGCTGCTGGCAAAGAGCGGCGTCGGAGAAGGCGTACAGGTGGAAGCAGGCACGCTGGACAAGGCTCTGGGAGCTTTGACGGTCGAACAGCGCATTGCGGTGAAGGCCGAGTTGGCGCGGGCGGGACTGATCGCTTAGGGGACGTCGCGCGTTCGATGTGCGAGGAGCGAGAGCAAAGATGAGATCAAAATCCCCACCCTATCGCAAAAAAAGCGAAGGGTGGGCACGCGCGCCGTTCAACGGCGATGGCGCGTTTTTCCGCTTCGTGGAGCTTTCGCACGACGAGATTGAAACAACCGGGGCACGGCAGGTGCGACGGGATAACCGAAGCCGGACGAATGGGTCCGGCAGAGAAGGAAAAACACAGAATGAATACGCAATTTGTGGACTTGCATGCCGCAGCAGACTTCATGGCGCCGGGCGCGGTTGAGGTTGACCGATATCAGACGGAGATCTTTGACATTGTGCGTCGTCGCGGCGCTTTTGGTCAGCGCATCACGAACGTTCCGGCAACCGGACATCCGTCACGCTTCTTTGAGCAGACGGCAATCGCATCGCCTTCGGCGGCGAACGGATTTGTCGATCCGCGCAATATCGTGGCGACCGTGAACTCGCCGAGTCGCGTGGAGCGTTCGGTTCCGCTGAAGGCGCTGGTGTCGCAGATTAACTACAACCTGTTCGACATGGAAGTGGGCCAACAGCAAGAGCAGTTTGCTTTTTTGCAGGCGAAGGACTTGGCCGATGCAGTGGACGGAGTCATGCGCACGCACGATGTGGCGCTGTGGAATGGCAATGACACTTCGTTGAGCGCTCCGACTACGCTGCAGTATTACGGCGCGGCACAGCAGATTGCCGATGGCGGCAACGTCGTTACCGCTCCGACGACCGAAAGCATTGTCGATGCGCTGAAGACGCAGGTTGCGGCAATGGTTTCGAACTCTAGCTTTGAGGTACGTCCGACTGCGATTTATGCGAACCCGGTGTTGCTCGACCTGATCGATCGCGAGATGAAGCAGGAGTTCAACATCGTGCTGTCGACCACGCAGATTGCGGGCGGCGTGACGGTGAAGACGCTCTCCACACAGGCTGGCGAGCTGCCGCTGATTCCCGAATGGTCGTTGCCGTACACGGGGACACCGGGCAGCGGTACTGCGGTACTTCCGGCCTACATCGTGACCGAGAACCTGATTGAGTATCACTGGCTGACCGATGCCAATCCGCGTGTCTTCCAACTTGGATTGACCGGCGCGCTGGCTCGCCAGTTGGTGGTTGTGAAATTCGGCGGCGTTGTGGTGAAGGGCGCCGGATATGCACACTCCAAAGTCATCGTAAACCGCTAATCGGTGATGTGATTCACAAACGCCGTCTTCACCGCATAGATTGCGGTGAAGACGGGCACCAGAGATACATTGATGCGCGCGGGGGAGGGCAGAGGTCTTTCCCCGCTGGCGAGAGAAGAGCGGGAGATGGCATACCTATCGGCGGATGAATACACGCTGTTCGGGTTGGAGGAGACGACTCCGGACAGCCTGGTAAGTGCGGCGTCGGACTTGATTGATGCGCATTGCCGAAGGAAGGGCTTCGGCATTGCAGAGTATGTGGAACGGTTCCGGGTGGGGCGGTCCCGGACGGTGAGGCTTTCCTACCTTCCGCTGGCTTCGGCGGATGGTGTGTCGTCGCCGATTGTGCAGGCGCGCGGGCGTTATTTGAGCAGCAGACGGGAGTGGGCGGGTTCGACCGAACTGGCGATGGAAGTGGCAACGGTTTTTGCCAGCACGACGAGGTGGGCGTCGGTATCGCCGGATTCGCTGGATGTGTGTGTCGAAAGTGGCGAGGTGATTGTGGGTGGGGGACTGTTGTCTCCCGCGCTGGGCGACCTGGAGGTGACCTACACGGCGGGATACAACGTGGTGCCGCAGGCGGTGAAGCAGGCTTGCGCAAAGCTGGTGAAGAACGCGCTGGCGACTCCGGCGCTGAACGTGTCAAAGCAGAGAATCGATCGCATGTACCTGGACTATTTCAGCGATTCGCTGGTGGATGCTGATGTGAAGCGGTTACTGGCTCCGTATGTGGCGCAGAGGCTGGCGTCATGAGGAACGAGGGCGCGGGATTGGAGCGCGCAGCTACAGCGATGCTGCGCACGCTGGGTGCGGAGAAAGCATCGCTGCTGCTGCCGCAACCGGTGACGGCGAGTGAGCAGACTGGGCTGGGCATCAGTGTTCCGGCGGTGAACGAAGTGGAGATGGAGCCGGTTCTGGTGCAGACGACGGTAAATGGAGCATCTCTGCTGGCGTTGGCGACTTGCAGCACGGTGCGGAAGGCGTTGAGCACGGCGGGCGCAGTCGACGCGATTGCAACGCTGAAAAGATCGATGCTGCGGGTGGCCGAAACGCGATACCGAATTGTGGCGGTGACGGTAAAGCAGTTTGGCTGTGCAGAGCTGATGTACGAACTGGAGATCGAGGCATAAATGCAGGCGGCGAAAGATACATTTCTGAGGACATTGGCAGACAGGCTTGCCGTGGTGAATCCGAGCCGGACCCTGACGCTCGATGGCGCGTCGCGTCCGGCGGTGATTGCTCTGGAGAACGAAGATACCGCGTTGACCAATAGCGAGCCGGAGACATTTCAGTTGAGCTGGGAGGGCGCGGGTCAGGTGCCGGATGGATCTTCGCTTGCGTACATGGATTGCAAGTTGAGCTACGGCAGCCGGGGAACGGATGACATGTTGAGAACCGATCGCGGGCGCATTCTGACCGCCATGGACTGCGAACTGCTGCTACTGTGCCGTCGGCGCAGCGCGGCGAAATGCGACTATGCGCAGACTCCACCATTGCCGCTGGGGACAAGAATTTTCTGGAGCCAGCCGGTGATGGCGACGCCCAGTGAGGTGGACGGAATGCTGATGCGGACCGCTACGATACGGCTGTTCTTCTTCTCGGAGGGCGTGTGATGGAAAGAGCTGGAATGCAGGAGTATTTCGGAGAAGTGCGCGCATTCTTCGCCCCGGTAAATCGCGCGACAGAGACGGGCACGGTGTTTGATCCGGCGGTGAGCTTTGATCTGGAAAATCCTCCGGCTCCCTGGGTGAACCTGGGGCTGGTGAGCAACTTCAAGCGCGTGGCCAAGTCGACGATGGGCGCGGTGAGGACAGGACCGGCGGGCGTTATGCAGATTCAGTTTCGCAAGCTGGTGGATGCGCGAGTCAGCCTCGATTTCTGCGAGTGGGGAAAGTTGCAGATGGCGTTGGCAGCGAGTTCGCAACACATGAACGTGCTGGAAACGACGGGCACGCAATTGCAGGCTTCGGGTGGAGTGGCAAAGACCGGGCAGGCGGTCCTAGAGGCTTCGACGGCGTCGCTGATCTTGATGGATCCATCGGTGTTGAGTAACTACTCGGTTGGAGAGCTGATCGTCGTGGATGTGGACTACGCGGCTGGCACGCAGGATTTAGGTACGGGCATCACTGGTAGCGTGGCAGGCGCAAGTGCGATGGATGGCGATGCAGTGCGTCGCGTGAGCTTTAACGTAGCATCGGTTTCCGCGATTACCTCGGTGGGGTTGCAACTGGATGCGCCATTGCTGGGAGGCGCTCCGGCGAATGGTGCGCGCGTGCAGAAGGTGGTGGCATTTGTAGATCGCGAGGGAGCCAGTTTCTTCCAGGAGTGGTCGGCGCTGTTCGCGCTGGAGGAGGCCAGCGGCGGGCGAGTGTATTTCCATTATCCGCGGCTGCAGGCATCGACTCCAGCAGAAGAAACGGTGACACAACTCGCGAATGCGACGAGTTCAAGTTCGACAGGGCTTAGCACGACGGCACTGCATGCGGAATTTGTGGCGATGGCCTCGACCGATGCAAATGATGGCGAGAGCGTGGTGTGTTACCGATCCTACGTTCCGGCCTCGGGCACGCCAGCGTATTGATTTGCTGATTGCCATCAACGCTGATTGAGCAACTGCATGAGGGCGAGCAGGTCAGGTTCAACGTCGGTGAGCGCATCGCGAATTTCGTCGAGATCGCACTTCAGCGACACGCTGAGGCTTGCGAGTGATTCGCCGTGTTCGGGCGCAAGGCTGAGGAACAAGGGCAGAGTGTGTTCGGCGAAGTTGCGACCAAGAACCGAGATGTGGGCGAGGTGCCGGCTCAGGTTTTCCAGTTGCGAGCCCTCGTGCATGCCGAGATCGATGAGTCGCTGACGCAGTCGGCTTTGCAGAGCGATGATCGAGGAAGTTTCAGAGTCAGACATAAGGAGAAGGGGCGAGCAAAAGTCGCCCCTTTACGTTTTGGATGCGAACCCAGCCAATAGGGTGCGAGTGAGAGGCGAGATGAAATTAACGATCGACAACCTGGACAGAGTGGGCGAGAGGGATTACACCGCGCTGCTCGATGCAGAAGCGCCACCGAAAATCGTGCGGAAGTTGAACCAGGCGCCGGTACTCACGGCATGGCTCGCATGCAGAGGCGCGGCGGTGACGGCAGAATCTGGAAGTAAGGTGCGCCTTTATCGCGACACAGGAGAGCTTTGGTTCAGCGGATATCTGAACGACGCACCGCAAGCTGATGTTGCGGGAATGTCGATGGGCACCGCGATCTTACGGGTAACGCTGAATGCTAGCGGAGAGATGATCGCGCTGGATCGCCAGGTGCTGAGCGAGCGCGCGGCGATGGGCGGTCTCACGGCGGGTGGAGCGATTTCTGCTTTAACGCAGGAGGCTAATCCGGCCATCGATTTGTCTGGAGTGCAGGATGTCGCGGTGTCGGGAAACTGCACGGTGGAGACAGGCGAACTCTGGAGCGCAGCCGCCGGACAGCTTGCGAACAACGCACGCGCCACGCTCACGGTAGGGAATCGCGCTGTGACCGTGGCGCCGGTGGGCGCTGTGACGCGAGAGCTTACCGATAAGGATTCCGGATTTTCGCCGGAGTCGCTAAAGGTCGTTGTGGGCGGTCCCGTGGCGAACGATGTGACCGTGGTGGGCGGCACAGAGCCAGCGATGTATGTGCGTGATTGCTTTACGGCCACGGGAAAGCAACAGGCTTTCGCGATGTCGCGGCTGCCATTCAAGATGCAGACTGCAATCCAAGTGGAAGATGACTTTCATGGCAGCGCCCTGGATACGACCAAGTGGCGGAGCGACTTTCCTGCTCCGCTCACGCTTACGCAGAGCGGAGTAGCGTGCGCGGGACCAGTAGCACTGCGCTATCGCGATCGGTTGGAAATGGGCGGGCTGATCATCCTGGAACAAACGGGGATCAACTACACCGGCGGTCAGGGTGTGATTGGTGGTCTCTTCAGCGGAGGCTTCGCATTTAACTACTGCCTTGCGGGCGTGCTGCTGAACGGCGGACAGGTGCAGACGATTGTCGATGGAGTGGTAAACGCGCCAGTCAAGCAGTTATCGGCGAACAAGCGCTACGAGTTCCGTACGTTAGTTTTTCATCCCGAACCGATTCGTGCCGGGCAAGTGTACTCAAGCAGTGTTTGTAATGGACCGAATGCGCGGAGTTCGCAGGTGTGGTTCGGCACGACGCATGTGGTGCTGACGATGCGCGAACTCGATCCGGCAGATGCATCGACGACGAGTACTCCGCAGGTTGTGCTCTACGACGGAACTCTGGAGAACGTGCCGGCCTATGCAGACTATATGCCGTTGTGGGGATTGAACCTGACGTGCACGTTGGGCCATGCGAGCGCCACAAACGAAGGCGCGGTGTGGGTGCAATCGGCCGCGCCGGGCCAGCCCTGGCGAACGCGGCTGATCAGTGACATCGCGGCGGGCGCGGAGTGCTATTTCACCTCGACGCCAGAGTTGCACTTCAGTTCCTCTGCCCAGCCGGTGGCGAATGAGCAGATCGAAGTGTTCTATCGCGCACGCGGGTTGGCTTGCGGCAGGGTGAAGGATTCACAGAGCGTACAGGCCATGCAGAACAGCGAAGACAGCGGAGTGCGCTCGATGGTTGTGCATGTAGGGTCGCCGGTGCCGCGCACATCGCTCGATTGCGAGCAGGCAGCCCGGGCGCTGCTCGACGATCTGACGAAGACGAGATATAGCGGCGAGTATCAGGGCTGGATTGGGTCGCTTCCTGGAGGCGCAAACGATGTGCAACCGGGGGAACAATGGAATATCTCGGCAACTGCATTGGGGGTGACGTGTCCGGTACTCGTGCGTGACGTGGAGATTGATTTTCAGGACCTCACGGACGCGCACGCACAGTTCAAAGTGCGCTTTGCCAATGACGCTGCGGAACCATTTGCATTGCACTTTGGACGGGCGAAACGCAACGCGCTGATCTCGGTGGTTTCGAGCGATCAGCAGGAGGACATATCGGGACGTCCTTCGGCACTGCCGGATGCGCGGGTGGCAGCCTGGGGAGCTACAACCCTGAACATAGATGCCGGCACGGATCCGTTGCCGGGAGGTGGTTTCGAAGTACGCGTAGAAGGCGATTGGGGATGGGGTATGGCGGTGGATCGCAATCTAGTTGGACGCTTTATGAGCCGCAATTTCACGCTGCCCAAGACAACTGCCGCACAGGAGTTTTACCTCCGGCAATTCGATGGAAGCGCTCCTGCGAGATACTCCCCCTATGCCTCAGTTCTGCATTTGGATGCGTAACGATGACTAATTTTGAAGAGCGGGTGCTACGGGATCTGGGCGAGTTGAAAACACATATGCGTTGGATTGTCGGCAACGGCAATGAGGGAAAAATTCAGGAGCTCGAAATGCGAATCCAGAAGCACGAGTCGACGCTGCAACGCGCTGCGGGGATCGGAGCGGCGGCGGGCGTCCTGCTGACGATCCTGCATATCACGCTGGATTCGCTAAGGACATTACATCACTGATGACGAAACATGAGTTTGTGCAGCAAGCATACAAGGCGGCCTCGCAAAGTTCGGTGCGAAGCGGGATGCCATTGATGGTGACGGTCGCGCAGGCCGCGCTCGAAAGCAATTGGGGGCAGTCGAAGTTATCGATGCAGGCGAACAACTACTTCGGCATCAAGGCTCATGGCAAACACGAACGCATTCAGATGAAGACCGGCGAATACGAGAGCGGCGCAAGCGTTGTGATCAAGGCTGAGTTCGCCAAATA
>DASWCA010000062.1:0-2041 GCA_036390355.1 Acidobacteriaceae bacterium | reverse complement strand
AGGAATCACGCGCCCACGTTCAACCGAGGATCTTCGACTGTTCAGGACCGCCTCCTGTGTACCTGTGGATAAGATCGGAGCAGATTTCCACAGGCTGGGGCTACGTGCCAGTCTGAAATCTCCCTACCGATCGATGCCTTTTATGGAAGCGCCGCTGTGTGCTTTAGCCCTAGCTCTGATCGAGGATAAGGCCTATGCGCCGGTGGGAGACCTGTACTGGGATGTGGTGAGGAGCGCGTTCACCTTGCTTCCGGGCGGGGATTGTAGCACCGCCCATGACGTGTCGCAAGGCATTTTGGAGATGCGATGAAGTGATATCGACAATGTGGCACTCGCGGCGTCTTTCCGATCGCAGTTTCCGTCGTTCGGTACACTACCGCGGTCCACATGAAGAGAACCTTCCAGCCCAAGAAGCGATACCGCCGCCGCGTGCACGGATTCCTCCGCCGGATGAGCAGCAAGGGCGGGGCGCACGTCATTCAGAACCGCCGCCGCAAGGGTCGCCACCGGCTGACCAAGTAGCCGGCCGCCCTCGTGAAGAGGCGGTTCCGGCTCCGCCGTAAATCGGATTTCGACGACGCCATGCGGGGCAAGCGCGTTTACAGCGGTCAAGGCCTGCTCGCGCTTGCGGTCCCCAACGGCGGCCCTGAGACAAGAGTCGGAGTCACCGTCAGTCGCCAGCTGAAGGGAGCGGTCGATCGCAACCGCGCCAGGCGCCGGGTGCGGGAAGCGGCGCGAGCCTCCCTCTTCGAGGGAGATTCAGGCGCCGAGCAGCGGGGAATACGATATGACGTGGTCCTGATCGCCCGGCCCGCCGCGCTGACCCTGCGGTTCGCCGACCTCAAAGAGGAGACCGAACAGGCGGCTCTCCGGCTCACCGAGCGCATCCGATGACACGTGTGATGCTGGCCGCAATTCGCGGTTACCAGATGTCGTTCTCGAAGGTCCTCCCGCCCTCGTGCCGCTACTACCCGTCGTGCTCCCACTACACGTACGAGGCGATCGAGCGTTACGGCTGGTGGAAGGGTGGCTGGATGGGGGCCGCGCGAATCGCGCGGTGTCATCCGTTCGCCAAAGGCGGCTACGATCCGGTCCCCTGATCACGTTCTAGGAGAATTCAAGCCATCTATCTGAGCTCGATCCTCGACATCTTTCAGCCGATCGTCAAGCTCTGGGAGCTGGTGATCGAGCACCCGCTGGGCTCGCTGCTCAGCTGGATTTACGACCACCTGGTCGGGGTACCGATCATCGACACCATCGGCGCGTACGGCGTCGCGATCATCGCGGTGACCATCCTCATCAGGCTGGCGCTTGCGCCGCTGCAGCAGTTCCAGCTGGTGACCCAGCGACGCACCGTCGCCGAACAGCGAAAGCTCGCGCCCCAGGTGGCGCAGCTGAAGAAGAAGTTCGGCAAGGACACGCAGAAGCTGAACGCCGAGATGATGAAGCTCTACCAGGAGCACGGCGTCAACCCGCTCGGCGGGTTGGTGGGCTGCCTTCCGCTGATCGTCCAGATCCCGGTGCTGACGGCCCTGTACTGGGTCTTCCGAAACGCGCATGTCGGCTCGCCGCACTTCCTGTTCGTGCCCAACCTGATGGCCTTCCCGACCCAGGTGCCAATTCTGGCGGGGCTGCCGATCCCGGCCGTCGCCTACCTGATCTTCCCGCTGCTTGCGGCGCTCACCACCTTCGTGCAGTCGAAGATGCTGCAGGCGCCCACTCCGCCGAACCCGACCGAGCAGGAGCAGCAGACACAACAGATGCAGCGAATGATGGTCGTGATGTCGCCGCTGATGATCGGGTACTTCGCCCTGCAGGTTCCGGCCGGCCTCGGGCTGTACTGGTTCATCGGCAACTGCGTCAGTATCATTCAGCAGTACTTCGTGGTCGGGTGGGGGAGCCTGCGGCCCAAAGGAGGCAGCTCTCCGGTCAGCCAGCCGAAGGGAGCGGGTCCGCCCAAGAACGGCGGCGGCTCCGGCAACGCGAAGCAGCTGCCGAGACGCGTGCAGGGTGGCCGGGCCAGGGCCAAGGATGCGAAGGA